>NZ_JAUBQM010000070.1:0-36415 GCF_036701245.1 Microcoleus sp. Pol14D4 | reverse complement strand
GGATTTTAAAGTCCCAAAAGCCTTTCGATCCTAATTATTTGACTGCTACCCCTTGACAGGTCAAGACAGTATCTACATCGCCTGGAATCTTGCCTGTTTCACAAGAGTTAAAAACTTACATCCTTTCTAACACCTTAATCCCCAACAACTCCAAACCCAGCTTCAAAGTCCTCGCCGTCAAATCGCACAAAATCAACCGCGAAGTCCGCAACGGTTCCTCAGCTTTCAAAACCGGACATTGCTCAAAAAATTGATTGAACTTTTGGCTCAATTCAAACAAATACTGACAAATTCGATTCGGCAACAAATCGCCGCCTACAGCATTTACAACTTCATTCAACTGCAATAAATGCTTTGCCAATACCAACTCGGCATCTGATTGCAAAATCACTTTCGCACCAGCATCTAAATTATCGAAATTAATCTCACCTTTGCGGCGAATTCCCTGCACGCGCACGTAAGCATACAGCATATATGGAGCGGTATTTCCTTGCAATGCGAGCATTTTGTCGTAACTGAAAATATAGTTGCTGGCGCGATTTTGACTTAAATCGGCATACTTAACGGCACTCAAACCAACTGTTCGAGATACGTTAGCAATGAATTCCTCAGTTTCTTGTCTTTCTTCGGCTTTTAATCTCTCTTCTAAATCTTGGCGCGTGCGGACGATCGCCTCATCTAACAAATCCTGCAACCGCACTGTTTCCCCAGAACGAGTTTTGAGTTTTTTGCCGTCTTCGCCCAATACCAAACCGAAGGGAATGTGCACAATTTCGACATCTTCGGGAATCCAATGGGCTTTTCTGGCTACTGCAAATACTTGGGCAAAGTGGTTTGCTTGTCCAGAATCGGTGACATAAATTAAGCGCTTTGCATTGTCTTTTTGGATGCGGTAGCGCACTGCTGCTAAATCTGTTGTCGCGTAGTTGTAGCCGCCGTCGGTTTTTTGGACGATTAGCGGCAGTGGTTCGCCTTCTTTGTTGGTAAAACCGTCTACAAAAACGCATTTCGCGCCGTCACTTTCTACTAGCAAACCTAGATTGGTTAAATCTTCGACGACTGCGGGCAATAGAGGATTGTAAAACGATTCGCCGCGTTCGGTTAATTTGATATCGAGCAAGTCGTATATTACTTGGAATTCGCGGCGGGATTGATCGCACAGCAATTTCCAAGCGCGGCGGGTGTCTTCGGCGCCTGCTTGCAGTTTTACTACTTCTTGGCGGGCGGTTTCTTTGAAGGTTTCGTCTGTGTCAAAGCGCTGTTTTGCTTGGCGGTAAAATGCGACTAAATCGCCTAAATCTAGGGCGTCAGCGGTTGTGAGGGCTTCGGGGTGAACTTCGCGCAAGTATGCGATCAGCATTCCGAATTGGGTGCCCCAGTCGCCGATGTGGTTGATTCTGAGTACGTCGTGGCCTTGAAATTCGAGGATGCGGGCGATCGCATCTCCGATGATTGTCGATCGCAAGTGCCCGACGTGCATTTCTTTGGCGATATTCGGACTGGAAAAGTCGATCGCGATTGTCTGAGGCGTTTTCGCCGGTTCAATCCCCAAACGCGAGTCTGCCGCGATCTCACTAATTTGCGCTTCCAAATAAGCGGGTTTGAGCTTCAAATTGATAAAACCTGGCCCGGCGATTTCTGGGGTTTCGCAGATGTCAGTAATATCTAGGTTTTCGATAATTGTCGAGGCGATCGCCCGCGGGGGCTTTCCTAACTTTTTCCCCAAACTCATCGCCGCGTTGCACTGAAAATCGCCAAAGTTGGGATTGCTGGCGGCAGCTAGCATCGGATCTGCACCTGCATAACTTTCGCCGAATGCAGCGGTGAATGCTTTTTCAAATTTTGCTTTTAACTGTTGGGCGATCGAGTTCATGTTTAATATTTTGATTGGATGTTTATTTTTAACTCTAGATTAATGACTTTTTGCCAATAATACTCTTACTACTTAGGTAATTTCCCTCTGGTTCTCTTCCTCTCCTCCTCTCCTCCTCTCCTCACCTACTAGGAAATTTTGTACTTCGCTTTGAGCTGCTGATGCGATCAAAAGCACTGACGGTAATAGCACAGAGTACATTTTATCACAGTTGCGATCGCTACACAAATTAAAAATTATCACATCTAGTCAATGATCTCGATCGCTAGATCATTTTGTTAAATCGCTTACATTAAGGTATGTTAAAATTTTTTCAATGCTCCCAAAAATCCTACGAAAGGAAGTAGTTATGTTATCTCAACCTATTTTTGGCGATCGCTCTCTGACCCAAGCCTTTTATCAAGCAGTAATCGATCGCTTCTACGACGGTTTCAGTCTCTCCACCCAAGCACTATTACGTGAGTGTACCCTTGGCTTCGCCCCTTGTCCCGATGGAGTCAAAACCTTTTTCATCATCGCGCCGAGTCTGGATGCAGCAGAGCAACTAATGGAAAAAATGGACAGCATTTTGGAGCGAGTTGCCGAACTCATGGCTGGAGTCGGACAAGTTGCTCTGTGCATAGTTCCCCCCGGCAGCGAAGCAGAGCAACCAGTAGATATGCAAGATTTAGAAAAAGTTCCCCCAGATTGTCTGGCTTGCAAATTCTTTACAATTATATGGGCCGATGCTGCTGCCGATCGGTAAAATTGACACTTAGCAACCAGCAACTCAACACGGTTCGGCTGAACCTGTGCCCGTGGTGGGGCGGGGTAGATTGTCTGTTAGTTACAGTCCCTGGAATTATCGGGCACAGCGTGCAGGTAATTTAGAGCGTTTGCAAGGTTGCACTCGCAATCTTTGGCAAGTGTTAAACCAGACAAAATATATATCAAAGACCCGCTTGTCAGTCGCTCAGATTTTTACCTGCCGGCTAAAACAGCCGTGCATCTACTTTTTACATTCGCAATAAAGGCCACCAAAAAACCGCATCAACTATCCTGGGTGTCTCGCTTCAAAAGACAGCAGCAGGAATTAGGCGGTATCGCTGGAAAATAGATTTTTGCGAAATATCTGCTGATGTTCAGGATAAGCAGAAATATTCTCAAAAATAGATAAGACTTCCGCACTCTAACCTCAGAAACCCGGTTTTTACCCCCGCGCTTCATATTCGCGGTTCGCTGGGAAATTGACAGAAAATAGGCTGTTTGTGGGAGAGTCACCAGCTAGAAACAGAGCACAGATTTACTCAAAAAAAGATTGGTTTTCCAGCGACACCCCTGGCAGTGCAGAGCGATCGTACCACAAGCTCATAGAATTTGTTAAAAATTTCAGTTGAAAATTTGAATTATTAAATTTTATGCCTAACATTGGGGATAAAATCTAAGATTGAAATTCTCAAATCTGAAATCAAGGCATCATGGTAAAACTGACACCAAATCCCAGCTTTAGTTTAACAATTCGGGTTGCTCTGCCGAACCAGCCGGGAATGCTGGCAAGAGTCACCAGCGCGATCGCATCTGTCGGCGGCAACTTCGGTCAAATCGACTTGATCGAGCAAACCCGCGCCACTACCGTTCGCGATATCACCGTCGATGCCTCCAGTCTCGAGCACAATGAAGAAATAGTGCAAGCAGTGAAAGGACTGCCAGATATCAGAGTGATCGACGTGTACGATCGCACTTTCAACTTGCACCGCGGCGGAAAAATCAGCGTAGTTAGCAAAATTTCCCTCAAACGCCAGTCAGATTTGGCAATGGCATACACCCCTGGAGTCGGCCGCATCTGCACGGCGATCGCCAATGACCCGCAACAAGTTTATAACCTCACAATCAAACAAAATACTGTTGCCATTGTTACCGACGGTAGCGCAGTTTTGGGACTGGGAAACCTCGGCGCTGCCGCCGCACTGCCAGTCATGGAAGGCAAAGCCATGCTATTTAAAGAATTTGCAGGTATTGACGCCTTTCCTATCTGTTTGAATACCCAAGATACCGAGGAAATTATTCGCACAGTGCAGAATATCGCCCCGGTTTTTGGTGGCGTTAATCTCGAAGATATTTCTTCTCCCCGCTGCTTTGAAATCGAAGCAAGATTGCGGGAAACCTTAGATATTCCAATTTTTCACGACGACCAGCACGGCACTGCAATTGTCAGTTTGGCAGCATTAATTAATGCCTTGAAAATCGTCAAAAAAACCATCGCAGAAGTGTGTATCGTGATTAACGGAGCCGGTGCGGCCGGAGTTGCGATCGCCCGGTTGCTGCGTAAAGCAGGTGCCCAAAACATCATCATGTGCGACTCCAAAGGCATCCTCTCCGAAGACCGCACTGATATGAACCCAGAAAAACTAGAATTTGCCGTGCCTTCAAGCGGTACTTTGGAAGATGCGATCGCCGGTGCCGATGTATTTTTAGGCGTCAGCGCCCCCGGCGTAGTCACCCGTTCCATGGTGCGTTCGATGGCCGAGAATCCCATTGTTTTTGCCATGGCAAATCCCATTCCCGAAATCCAGCCAGAATTAATTATGGAAGATGCGGCGATTATCGCAACCGGACGCAGCGATTACCCAAATCAAATTAACAATGTTTTGGCATTTCCGGGGATATTTCGAGGTGCTTTGGACTGCAAAGCAACCACGATTACGCCCACTATGTATTTGGAAGCAGCTTATGCGATCGCCTCTTTAGTCAGTCCTTCCCAGCTTGACAAAGAGCACATTATACCGTCTGTTTTTGATGAAAGAGTTGCCATTGCTGTCGCCGGTGCAGTGCAGTTAGCCGCCAGATCCGAAGGTCTTGCCCGCGATTAATAGAAGGAAGAAGGAAGACCTCCTTCTTCCTTCTTCTCTGTTGCTTAATGAAGGATAAAAGTCACAGCAATAAACAACGTAAAAAGATATAATTAAATAAATCAAGTCCAGCTAGGTCAGATGCAAAGCCAGTTAGGAAAAGCCAAGCGCGATCGCTCCCACCGCAAATTGTTACAACTCAGCCCGATCGGGCTAGCCTTGTGCCGGACAGACGGGACTTTTCTCGACGTAAATCCAGCTTTTGCAAGTATTATCGGCCGCACAGTTGCAGAAACTCTCCACCTCAACTACTGGGAAATTCAGCAAACACAGTGCGCGCCCCCAGAAAAATATTTAGAATGTCAAGTAAAAAATAGCCATACGCACCTGTGCGAAGCAGCATACAAACATAAAAATAACCATCTCGTACCCGTGCGAGTTTCCGAGCGGGCAATTGAAATAGGGGGAGAGTGCGCGATTTGGCTAAGCGCTGAAGAAAATTTTAGTTCTCAGCAGGAAAATAGCGAACCGCTGGAATCAGCGCCGCCACAGAGCAATTCACATCTAGAAAAATTGCTGACCAAGCAGACTGCGGAACTGGAAAAAACTCAGAAACTACTCGAAGAAAAATTTTCCGAACTGGAACAGGCTCAAGAAAAATTGCGTCTCCAAAGTCAAATTATCGACCAAATTCACGAAGCGGTGATTTCTACGGATATGGACGGCTGGATCACCATGTGGAATCAAGCCTGCCAAAAGTTATACGGCTATGAAAAAACTGAGGCTATCGGACAGCACATTTCTCTAATTTACCCGCCTGAAAAGCACGAATTTTTATTAGAGGAAATCATCAAACCGCTACAAAAAAAAGGCGAGCATGAAATAGAAGTTATAACACGCCGCAAATCAGGAGAAATATTTTCCTCGCACCTGATGCTTTCGCTATTGAAAGACCAAACGGGAGAAGTTGTGGGGATGATTTGCTCTTTAACAGATCTCAGTATTTGCAAAGCTTTAGAACAAGAGTTAGCCCAGAGACAAGCACTATTTGATGCCTTTTTGAAGGAGGCACCTGCAGGACTTTGCATTTTGGACTCCCAACTGCGGTACGTGCAAATCAATCAATTTCTAGCACAAATAAACTGCCTGAGTCCTGAAGAACACATAGGCAAGACTGTACGGGAAATATTGCCGAACCTCGCTCCTATTGTAGAGCCTTTGTACGAACAAATTTTGAGGGCGAAACAACCCTTAATTAATATCGAGATGAGTGGTGACAATCCCAGAAAGCCGGGGTTTGTCCGGCACCTGACAGGCTCTTATTTTCCCTTGCTAGACAAAGATGGCGAGGCTCTCGGCATCGGTGCAGTCATAATTGACATTAGCGATCGCAAACAAGCAGAAGCTGCGCTGCAAAAAAGTGAAGAGCTTTACCGCACTATGGCAAGCAACTTTCCCAACGGTGCGGTGATGTTGTTCGATCCAGAAATGCGCTACACCCTGGTAGAAGGTACAGAATTATCAGCAGTGGGGCTTTCCAAAGAACTCATGGAAGGCAAGACAATCTGGGAAGTATTCGAGCCAGATGTTTGCGCTGATATCGAGCCAACTTATCGGGCGGCACTGGCAGGACAAACAGTTGTTACAGAAATTATTTATAGCGATCGCGTTTACCTCGGTTATGCTTTGCCAGTCAGAAACGAACGGCAAGAAATTATCGGCGGATTGCTAATGACTCAAAACATTACTGCTCGCCAATTAGCAGAAGAAGCGCTCAGGGAAAGCGAGGAAAAATATCGGTGCATTGTCGAGACAGCAGACGAAGGAATTTGGATGATAGATACGGATAGTAAAACTACTTTTGTCAACCAAAAAATGGCCGATATGCTCGGCTGCACTCCAGAGGAAATGATCGGGAAGTCGCTATTTGATTTCATGGATGCAGAAGGCATCGCACTCGCACAAGTCAGTCTCGAACGCCGCCGTGAAGGAATTCGCGAACAGCTCGATTTTAAGTTCCGTAGCCGAGACGGCAGGGACTTGTGGGCGATGGTTTCTACTAATTCTTTGGCTGACAAACAGGGACGCTATGTGGGTGCTTTGGCAATGGTTGCCGACATTACCGATCGCAAGCAAACAGAAGCGGCATTGCAGCAGTCGGAAGCCAAATTTCGATCGCTCTACGAATTAACCAGTTTGCCCGTTTTTATGTTACGTGACAATGCCATCACCGATGCCAACACAGCCACCCTAAAACTATTCGGCTGTACTACCCCGCAACAGTTGTACGGCCAAAATCCCGGCAAACTCTCGCCTCTTTTCCAACCCAACGGCAGAGATTCTTTGAGCTTGGTTAACGAAATGATAGCGATCGCTTTTGAGCGGGGAAAGCACCGTTTTGATTGGGTTCATCAGCGCTTAGACGGTACTGATTTTCCCGCAGAAGTCGTGCTGACAATCATCGAGGTTGGAAATGAAAAAATCATCCAAGCAGTGCTCCAAGATTTAACGGATCGCAAACTTGCAGAAGAAACTTTAGTGCGATCTGAACAAGCGCTCAGACAACAAGCTCAGCGAGAACTACTGCTCAATCAAATTGCTAACCAAATCCGCACTTCTTTAGATTTAGACACCATTGTACAAACCGCCGTTCAAGAAATTCGCAATTTGATGCACCTAGATTGGTGCATTTTCACTTGGTATCGCCCCAACACGAATCCTCCGGTTTGGGACGTAACTTTTGAAGCCAAGAATGTAGATTTGCCCACTATTATCGGCACTTATCTTATAGACGACAAATCTTGTTTCGCTGTGCGCCAGATTTTGCGACGAGAAATTCTGCGAATTGATGATGTTAGCACTTTTGAAGATGTAAAATTGCGCGAACTTTTCCAGGCTTCAAAATTTAACTCAGTGCTGTCCCTGCCAATTCATACTGCTTCCGGCGATATTGGGGTGATTACCTGCTATCAAACCCTGTCCATGCGAAATTGGAGCGACTCGGAAGTCGAACTGATGCAAGCGGTAGTTGCTCAACTGGCGATCGCGATCGACCACGCCGAACTCTACACCCAAACCCGCACAGCGGCCCGATTAGCTCAAGCTCAAACTCAACAGCTAGAACAAACTTTACACGAACTCCAGCGCACCCAAACTCAATTAATTCAAAGTGAAAAAATGTCTAGTTTGGGCCAGTTAGTAGCAGGTGTCGCCCACGAAATTAACAACCCGGTTAATTTTATTTATGGCAATCTCAGCTACACCAGCGAATACACTCAAAACTTGCTAAAAATGCTGAAACTTTACCAGAAGGAATACCCGCAGCCTAGCGCAAGAATTGTAGATGCAAGGGAAGACTTTGAAATTGATTATCTTATTGAAGATTTACCGAAAATTTTAGCATCTATGAAAGTCGGAGCCGATCGCATCCGCGACATAGTTTTGAGCCTGCGGACTTTCTCAAGACTTGACGAAGCCGAAAAGAAACAAGTTGACATTCACGAAGGCATCGAAAGCACGCTGCTGATTTTGCAAAACCGCCTGAAACATAAAGCCGATCATCCGACAATTAATGTGATTAAAGAATACGGTAATTTGCCTTTAGTTGAATGTTATCCCGGTCAGTTAAATCAAGTATTTATGAATTTGTTGAGCAATGCGCTAGACGCATTGGAAATGGAGATGAAGACATCCAATAGAACCGCCAAAAATCTCGCAATTACGATTCGCACCCAACTAACCGACAATAACAGCGTTGCCATATGGATAGCTGACAGCGGCTCCGGGATGAGCGAAGATGTGCAAAAGCGCTTGTTTGACCCGTTTTTCACTACTAAACCCATTGGCAAAGGAACTGGCTTAGGATTGGCGATTTCGCACTCTATTATAGTAGAAAAACACGGCGGCAAGCTTTCTTACCATTCTGTATTAGGAGAAGGTTCGGAATTTGTAATTGAGATTCCTCTGTGGCAGAAAAAAAATTAAACTTAGGGTGTAATTTTTAGTAATTATAGTTTTTTTATACCGACAGATTTTACGTAAACCCGATCGCACCTTGGCGTCTCCACACCTGTTGTCGGTAGATATCCGCTACTTTCGTACATTTTCACAGCTTCTTTGAGAATGCTAGCAGTTTCAATCCAGATTTCATCAAAACCGCGAGCGATAATTTTACTTTCCAATTCTTGCAGTAAAAATTTCCCCAAACCCTGTCCCCTTGCTGCTGGCAAAATATACATTTTGCGAATTTCCACAGCATTCTTACCGCGCTCAATCGGATAATAAGCTGCCGTACCCACTATTTGACCCTGGCGTTCAACTACCCAAAATTCGCCGCCTTGATTGTGATAATGTAGTTCTACATCATAGACATCTCGATCTGCCCCGTGAGGTTCGCATCTTAAACCGTACTCTGCTAAAACATCCCTAATTAAATAGAACGCCTCAGCGCGATCGCGCGTTTCCCAGGAACGAATTAAAAAATCCAAATGTTGGGTTTTCATGGGTGGTTGCAACGTATATTTATTTTTTGAGCTGAGCCAATGTAAAATTAGTTATTTTTGGTATTTTACCGTCTTTAAATGCACCTAAATTTTAACTGTGAATTCTCGGTTCGGGATGAAGACTTGCCAGCAGCTCGCTCTCTACTAATGATAATTCCTCCAACCTCTGCATCACAATATCCCGCTCGAAATAAGTTGTTGCCAAAATCCAATATACCCCGTAATGGCGCGCTTCCGAAGCCATCAAACTGCGGTAAAACTTAGCTAATTCTGCGTCGGGACAGCGATCGCCCAGCAGCCCCAACCGTTCGTGACTGCGCGCTTCTATTAAACCAGAAACCAACAAAGAATCCAAAAGTCTTTCGGGTTCCTGCTTGCGAATTTGGGCGGACAAACCGGCACCGTAGGGAGGTGCAGCCAAAGGGCCCAAAGCGATGTTGCGCTTTTCTAACCGCTGGTTGACTTGCTCGAAATGCTCTAATTCTTCGCGGGCGATCGCCGTTAGCATCCTCACCAATTTTTCCCTTGCTGGGTAGCGAAACATTAAATTTAACGCTACTCCCGCCGCTTTCCGCTCGCAGTGAGAATGGTCTAATAAGATTGTATCCAAATGGGCGATCGCCTGTTCTACCCAAGCTTCCGAAGTCGGCTGTTTTAAAAACTTAATAGTTGGCAGTGTTGAAGTCATCAGTCATTAGTCAGCATTTATCCTATTTTACCTAATTTTTCAAACACCGCATACATATCACCAGCAAACTTTTTCGGATTCCACAGCGGGGACAAATTGGCTGGAAGTTTAGATTTTACCAACTGTGCTTTAATTGCATTTCTCAATTCACGTTCTTTACCCAATTTTACACCAACTTCCACATATTCCGACCAAGACAAAGCCACACCAGTTTCAATTCCCAAAGTCTGCAAAAACGAATAACCCATTCTCGACAAAAATTGCTCTCCTGTGCGAGTCACCACTGGCAAATTAAACCACAAAGCCTCTAAAGTGTGAGTTCCTCCGTTGTAAGGATAACAATCTAACAACACATCTGCCAGCAAATAGATAGTTCTGTGTTCTTCCTCAGTAGCAAACCTTGGCAAAAACTTAATGCGGTGCTTGCTCACTTTTTCTGCTTCGCAAGCTTGGTGATAGGCAGCCTCAAACACCGCAGCATCGCCTAAAGCTTTGTGAATTAAAATACTGTTTGGCACTTGTTTGAGAATCGCAATTTGGGCTTGTACCAACTCGTGATTGAATTTTCTGCCTGGTGCAACGCACAGGTAAACTATCTGATCCAAACCGATCCGATGCGACCTTCTCAATGCAACGGTATCGACTCCATATCTCTGAAAACCGGACACCGCTACAAAGGAATCAGGCATCCTAATTAGCTGCTCGTCATAATATTTTTCGCGCCCGGCTGGGTGCGAATGCCAGTCTGTAAGAAAGTAATTTTCCGGCGATAGGTAAGGGGCGTCAAATCCCAGCCAAGAAACACAAACTGGTGCGGGTTTTTGGTAGAGAATGTCAGCGTGAACTGGTACGCTGAGAGAATCTAAATCAACTAAAACGTCCAATTCATCTTGCTGAATTTTGTCGATAATTTCTGCGGGATTGGCAAGTCCGTTCGGGTAGGTTGTCGGAAAAGTCAGTTTGCCCCAAGTTTCAAATTGCTGAGTGCGATCGTCAGGAACAATTCTTTCGGAAGCGTACAAATACACATGGGGTGTGATGTCGGACAATTCGCGAATGATGTCAGCGCTGCACCAACCTACAGAATGGCGGCTAAAGTGATTGGACAAAAAGCCGATTTTTAACTTGCTGGATGGAACATTTGGTTTGAAACTGTAATTTGCGGGTTGAGAAAAATTAGGTTTAATACATTGCTCGATATACTTTTGGGAAATTAATCTGTAAAGTTTTGAGTTGGCCGCCAAGTCATCTCGCAAATAGGGCGTGCTGAATAACAAATTTGCATAAAGCGATTTAATTTCCACCGGGCTAGCGGTTTCTAAGTTTTGCTGCAAGTACGACTCTAGCTCTAAAAATCGATCGCCCGCAATTTGATTCAATCCCGACACTTGATAGGTACTGATGAAGTAAATCGCGGTCATAATTGGATCGGTTTCGGCACACATTTGGCTGTATTGGTGCACGGCTTGCCGCGCGGCAGCTAAATTGCTAGTATCTCTGAGGATGCCGCACAAATGTTGGTGGGCAGAAATAAAATCGGGTTTAATTTCTAGGGCTTTTTGAAGGTTGGGTATTGCCTCTTTAAATTGACCCTGGTGGCGCAAAACTCGGCCAATTTGACAGTATGCTTCGGCTAAATCGGGTTTAAATGCGATCGCCTGCTGCCATGCAGCCACCGCCTCATCTAACTTCCCTTGCCGCGCTAATTTATCTCCTAAATTTAAGTGAAAATCTACCTGAGCAAGATGGGGATTGAGTTCGAGAGCTTTTTGCTCGTATGCTACCGCTGCATCCTGC
This sequence comes from Microcoleus sp. Pol14D4, assembly GCF_036701245.1. Taxonomy (NCBI): domain Bacteria; kingdom Bacillati; phylum Cyanobacteriota; class Cyanophyceae; order Oscillatoriales; family Microcoleaceae; genus Microcoleus; species Microcoleus sp. Pol14D4. The sequence continues at coordinate 24,727 of NZ_JAUBQM010000070.1, read as the reverse complement.
TGCCCCTGCTGCTTCAGTGCCCCTGCCAAATTCCAGTAAGCAGCAGCCAAATTTGGTTTAAGTTCGATCGCCTTTTCGTAATTGACAATAGCCTCCACCAAATGCCCTTGTTTGTAGAGCATACTGCCCAAATTAGCATAAGCCTCAGCAAAATCGGGATTCAGAGCGATCGCCTCCGAATAAAACCGCATCGCTTCCTCAATTTGGCCGCTTGCTTGCTGCACATTGCCCATTGTCACGTAAGCCGCCGCCCAATCCGGTTGCAATTCCAGAGCTCGGCGACAAGCAGCGACGGCTGCTGCTAAATTGCCTTGAGAGTAATAGGTTTCTGCAACGACTGTCAGCGATGCAGCATCTTCTAATTCGGGTGTTTCGGATTGGTTGCGAAAATCGGAATTCATTTGGCGGCCTATCTGTGCTATCAAGTTAAAGGTTGAATCTATATTATTTTGAAGAGTAGCAGTTTTAGCGGAATTACGGGCGATCGTCACAGAGAATTTATGAGCGACAAGCAAGCGATACAGCGCCAACATAACATCAAGTGGAAACCAAACCTCCTGCTGGGGATACTCTTGTTAACCTTAGCAATCCCCTTACCCTTTGCCCAAAAGACTTTCGCACAGCAGCAGCAGACAGCCAGCTTTCGGCAGAAATTATTTCAAACTGCTCTTTATTTCACCCTATATTTTGAGGGCGGATTTAGCAATCACCCTGCCGATAAGGGCGGGAGAACTTATCGGGGTGTCTTGCAAACGGAATACAACGCCTACCGCTACAGTCGTGGGCTTCCGCCTCTCGATGTGACGCAGATGTCGGAAGCCGAGCTCCTAGAAATTTATCAATATTACTGGGATTCGAGCCTTTCGGGCACGATGCAGCCGGCTTTGGCGATCGTCATGTTTGACACCGCCGTTAATTTCGGTATTAATAACTCAATTACCTTTCTGCAGCAAGCATTAGGATTGCCACAAACGGGAGTTTTTGACTCGCGCACCAAGGAAGCGCTAAAAGGGGCAAATAACAGAAATACCGCGCTGCAAATGATTAATGAACGAATTATTTACCGCTACAAACGGGTGCAAGAAGATCCGACTCAGATGGCTTTTTTCCGGGGTTGGCTGAGTCGCGATTACAGTTTGTGGGGGTATGTGAATAAGATTAAGAATTAAGCAGGGCTGATTCATTTTCTCACAATTGTAGTAGTCCCACGAAAGGGGTTTATACCCCTGTCTCATTGACCCGATCGATGCTATACAGTCAACCCATTTGGATTAGCTGTTGTCGTCAAAATGTACTCAACTTGACCCGGAGTTAAATTCGGATTGGCATTCAAAACTAAAGCCGCTACACCCGCTACGTGTGGCGTTGCCATAGATGTGCCAGTTAGGATGTCATAGGTGTCATAGGGAGTTGTAGAATAGATGTCTACTCCCGGAGCAACTAGGTAATCCAAAGGTGTGGAACCCGCACGGTTAGAGTCGTAATCCATGCTGCCGTTTATATCAATACTGCCCACGGCAATTCCCCAGCGATCGGCATTACGAGCTGGATAAGCTGGTTGGCTAAAACCAGAATTTCCCGCTGCTATCACCACAACAGAGCCTTTGTTATTTGCATACTCAATTGCGTCATTCTCATCCTGGGAAGGGTAAAACTCATTTCCCAAGCTGAGGTTAATTACATTTGCTCCATTATCAGCAGCATAGCGGATTCCAGCAGCAACATTATTCGTATAGGCGTCACGAAAGCTGTCTATCACTCTGACAGGCATAATCTTGGCATTGTAGGCAACTCCTGTGATGCCAAAATCATTTCGTTCCGCCGCGATCGCACCTGCTATGTGAGTGCCGTGACCGTAGATATCCAGATCTATTGGGTAGTTGTCGTTATACACAAAATCCCAACCCCGAATATCATCAATAAATCCGTTGCGATCGTCATCGATGCCATTGTCCGCAATTTCACCAGGGTTCTGCCAAATATTACTATCCAAGTCGCTATGGTAGTAGTCAACACCACTATCCACGACAGCTACAACAATCCCGTTTCCTGTAATGTTCTGCTCCCAAACATCGGGCGCATTTATAGCGTCTACCCCCCAATTATTTTCGATCAAATTAGGAACATCAGGGAAGAGAGTTGAGCGGTTCAGCGTGCGGGTAACTGCTGCATTTGCATTCACTAAACCGTAGCCGTAATTGCCATTAAAAACACCGTTAGGTGTAGGAAGATCGGGCAATACAGGAACAGGTGTTGCAGAAATAGTCAGGTTGTAATTGGTAGAGTCGCCTGAGTAGCTAAAGACTCGGACATAGTATGTCCCTCGATCCAGATTGGATAAATTAATCCCATCGGGGGCGGTGCCACTCTCTTGAGAGTAGCCAATTAATTCACCATCTTCCACTACACCGTTGCTGTTTCTATCTTGAATTAGATCTACGTCAGCATCCGCCGCCAAACCGTCGAGATGCAGGCTAAAATTGCTATTAGTGTTGATATCGAATCGGTAGAAATCGTCGCGATCGCCTATGCCGACAAAATCAGTTAAGCTGATGCTACCGTTCTGAACGCCAACAACATTACGAGCTGTCAAAAGAGAGTTACCTGGATCGGCGAAATTCAACCCAGAAGCAGATATCGTTCCTGTTAGCGGATCTGTGTTTGCGCTCGCTGACTGTGACTGCGGTTTGAGTTGAGCATCGCTCACAGAGTAAGTGAAGCCAGGGCTGGCATTAGGTACAATAAAATCCGCAGTTTGTGTCTGTTGGTCGGTGCTGAATGTTGGGAGCTTAGGAAAGCTAGATGCAGCACTATAACTAGAAACATTGAATGGATCGATCGCTCGGTTGAGCAAGTCGTTGTTAACCGGAAATGCTGATGTGGCGAGATCCTTTGGCTGTTGAATGAAAAAAGGGCGATCGGTAGGATTCGTGTAGATACCTAACATAAGTTAAAAAAATTGTCATTTTTCCGAAATGTGACGTTGTTTGTAGTAATAGCTTCAGTCCTTAATCTACATTGAAGAAGACTCTGCGCCGTCACTACAAACCTATGAAAAATGATGAAAATTCCAGAACTGATATCCTGCGATTTGGAAGTTGAGCCGGCGTTATATCTTCCACCAAGCCTCAGATAGCGTTGGAATTCCTGGCGTTAGATTGGCGATCGACCAAGTAACGCTTTCTGATGTATTGTCACCCCTTAAGCGGAGCGATTATAACTGTTATATTTTTAACAAGATCATAGATTTACTTCACTTAAAACCTTAATTAGGATAATACTCCAAACTCCTTATAATGTCAATTCATAAAATTCAGAACTTCAAGTCATAAAAGTCATACTTGTAAAATTATATTTCAATAAGTAGACAAGCTATTAAAGTAAAGTTAAATCATGTATAAGCTAAATACAGCAGTTTTCTGTTGCCCGATCGCAACGCAATGGGTACTGGGTAATTGGTGAATGGAAAGCTGTAGCCGCTCCCTGGGAAGTTGCTATTTTATAAAAAAGATGTGCAGAGCGTGTACAAGTAACTTAACACATGAAACTATGACAGTAGAAGAAGCAATATTGTTTTTGGACAATTTGGTATACGAACAAACAGAAAAACACCTAAGTCGGTTGCAACAGTCGATAATTCGAGGCGTTGTAGGGGGTTTGACCTATCAAGAAATTCAGCAAAACGATCAGATCGCCCGCGGGTACACAGTGGGCTACCTGGGACGGTATGTCGGGTACAACTTGTGGAAAGACCTCACCAAGGTACTGAAGCAAGCAGAAATTATTGGACAAGAAGAAAGAGTCGTCGGAGCAAATCTTTGGGACTGCATCATGAGAGCTGTACAAAAAGGCACACAACCAGCTAATTCTGTCGATCCCATGTTGCAAAAGCTGCTGCGGATGCGTTACCGAATTAGAGAACATTTGGTGAATACGGAGTACAGCGATACCTATCTGGCTGAAGATGAAAATTTGCCCGATCGACCTTTGTGCCTCGTCAAGCGGCTGAAAAGCCAGTCTGAGAAAACCTGCCACCTATTCGATCGAGAAACGCGGGTTTTATATCGATTGGGCCAACACGATCGGATACCAGAATTGTTAGCTCGCTTTGAAGAAGATGGATATTTTTATTTAGTCTCTCAATTCATCGAAGGACAACCTTTGTATCAAGAACTAATCGAAGGTCAACCCTGGGAAGAACATCAGGTTATCGCTTTGTTGAAAGATATTTTAGAAGTGCTTGTTTTTGTTCACAAACAAAATGTAATTCACCGCGACGTTCACCCTCAAAACTTAATCAGGCGGACATCAGATGGCAAGATTGTATTAATTGACTTTGGGGCAGTTAAAGAAATCAACACTTCACAAAACAGCATCGGTCAAACAAAATCGCGCGGCGGTACTCAGCAAGACTACATTCCCCCCGAACAAGCCATCGGCTCGCCGAAATTTTGCAGCGACATCTATGCTGTCGGGATCATCGGGATTCAAGCCTTGACAGGGATGCGCCCGAAACAACTCAGAGTTGATAATTTAGGCAATCTCATCTGGCACAAAAATGCAACTGTCACCCCGGAGTTGGCTCGCGTTTTAGACCAGATGGTGTTGTACGCTTTCCCCCAGCGTTACCCGTCAGCAACCGAAGCTTTGGAAGCACTTCAAAAGTTGGGAGTCAGTTGACTCTTGACTGTTAACAGTTGACAGTTACCAAATCTGACTTTAATATCCCCTCTTTAGTCCCTCTCTGCTGGGACTTTGTTTTTGTAGTAGCGGTTTCAACCGCCGAGTCTTATATGTTCTGCCACATTCCCCACAGCCACAACAGCCGGTTTACAATGTGAGCGATCTTGTTGCAGAGTGATTCATCCGCTACCATTATTCCTCGATGTACTGAGTAAAAACACTCTGTCTTGCCGGTGAATCGGGGGTCAATTTCCGAGATCCAAGGGACAGGGAACAAGGAACAAGGACTTTTTTTTAAAATTTTCCACAAATAAAAATTATTGAATTCTGCCGTATGCCTTCTACATAAGAGCCTTCAACGTTCATTTGACTATCTCTCTAAAGTTAGATAAAATAATTCATATTTTATGGTTAGCCAGCTTTGAGAAAATCTTAAGCAGCTTTGTATAGCGGGCAACAATCTCACTAGAGTGTTTATTGTTACCTTAGATACGTAGAAACCCAAATAATTTGAGGGAGCGAGAAATTGGAAGTTTTTGAACGATCGCAACAACGGCAAACGCCCTCAACCCGAATGGCTGCTGTCCAGTCTTTTTCCAAAAAAGCGAGTATTGCAGTAATGGCGATCGGCTGTACAGTCCTTTTGGGTTGGATATTCGATCTGCAAATGTTAAAAAGCATTCTGCCCGGACTCGTTACCATGAAAGCCAATACTGCTGTCTGCTTTATTTTGGGGGGCTTTTGTCTATTCATCCAACAGATCCGGCGACCCAAATTAACAGCAAGAAAGTATCAAAATAAATACAAAAAATTAATTTTTATTTCCTCATTTTTAATTATATTAATTAGCATAGTAACCCTAGTTCAATATAGCTTTAATTTAGATTTAGGCATCGACCAACTATTATTTAAAGAAAGTTACACATTGACAATCACCGGAACACCAGGACGCATGGCACCGAATACTGCTGGTGCTTTTTTATTGCTGGGAACAGCGCTGCTGCTGCGGTCAGAACGTCGGCCTAAATACCTGCGGATTCAAATCTTAAGCTGTTCTGTATTTTTAATTGCATATATGGGTTTGATAGGCTACCTCTACGACAAAGCTTTATTTTACCAAATTGGCAATAATACAGGAATGGCTTTGCACACTTCCGCAGGATTTATGTTGCTGAGCTTCGGCATTTTATTTGCCAGTCCAGAGCGAGGATTGATAGCAGTAATGACGAGCGATCGCGCCGGCGGCATCATGGCGCGGCGCTTGTTACCACGGGCAATCATTATCCCGCCTTTAGTCGGTTATTTCATCATATCGGGAGAACGGTTACAAGCCTACACACCGGAGGTAGGGATATCGCTGTTAAGCGTATTGAACGTGATTATTTTTACAGTTTTGATTTGGCAGAATGCCAAAACTCTTTGCAGCGCCGACCGCAAGCGCTATCGAGCGGAACTGGGACTTAGGAAAGCGAAATCAGACTTAGAAAATCAAGTTGAGAAACGGACTATCCAACTGCAACTCGCCAACGAGCAATTGCAGGAGCAAATTTTCGACACTAAAACAACTAAACAGGCACTTCAAAAAAACTACAACCTGTTGCTTGCCGTCATCAATAGTACGCCAGCAGCCCTATTTGTCAAAGATATTCAGGGCCGTTATCTGATGCTGAATGCTGCGGGAGCCAGTATAATTGGCAAGTCTGTAGACGACATTATCGGCAGAGATGACAGCGAGTTATTTCACCCAGAAATTGCTGGTAAAATCAGAAAAACCGATCGCCAAATTATGACAACGGGAACAACACAAGCGATCGAAGAAGATCTGCCAGTCAAAGGAAATTTGCGGACATTTCTTTCTACAAAAAGTGCTTACCGGGACGGACTAGGAAATATTAGCGGTATAGTTACCATCGCGCGGGATATTACTGAAAGCAAAAAAGCCGAAATCGCTAACAGAAGTCTGGCAGCAATTCTGGAAGCAACCCCCGATTTTGTAGGTACTTACAACCTCGAAGGACGCGCCATTTACATTAACAAAGCCGGCAGAAAAATGGTGGGTATAGGCGAAAATGAAGATATATCCAAGCGAAAAGTTCTAGAATTCACCGCAGCGTCAGACTACAGCACTTTGAAACAAGCGATCGCCACCGCTGTTTCCGAGGGCTTTTGGAGCGGAGAAACGGCCTTTGTGTCAGCATCGGGACTCGAAATTCCCGTCAGTCAAGTCCTCATCTCCCACTCCTCACCGGACGACAAACTCACATACATTTCGACGATCGCCCGCGACATCAGCGATCGCAAACAAGCTGAACAAGCGCTGCAACTGTCTCAAGCTCGTTTCGCTGGCATTGTAGAAATTGCCGACGACGCGATTATTTCCGTGGATGCTGAGCAAAAAATTATCCTGTTCAACCAAGGTGCAGAAAAGATTTTTGGGTGGACGGCGGCTGAGGCGATCGGGCAATCCCTGAGTCTGCTGTTGCCCGAAGCTTTTGCCACCCCTCACAGCCACCTCGTCAGCAATTTCGGCGGCGGCGTTAAACAAGCCCGAAACATGGGCAACCGCAAAGAAATTTTCGCCCGCCGCCGAGACGGTACGCAATTTCCTGCCGAAGCTTCTATTTCCAAACTCGATGTGGCAGGCGAAATCATATTCACAGCTATTTTGCGCGACGTGACAGCCAGCCGAGAAGCCGAAGAATCTGTGCGTCTGAGTGAGGAAAGATATCGATCGCTGGCAATGGCCACCGCACAGATGGTTTGGATGACAGACGCTAACGGAATCTTCGACAGGCCTCAGCCTGATTGGATAGCTTATACGGGCCTGAGTTGGAAAGAGAAGGACAACTGGATACAAGCAGTACACCCAGAAGACCGCGATCGCACAATACAAGCTTGGATGCGGGCAATAGAAACAAAAAGTCTCTACGAAGTCGAGCACCGCTTGCGAGCCGCCGACGGCAGCTACAGACACTTCTGGGTGCGGGGCGTCCCTCTTTTGGCAGCAGACGGCAGCATTCGCGAATGGGTGGGAACTCACACCGACATTAGCGATCGAGTACAAGTTTTGGAAGCACTCAAACAGTCAGAGGGACAGTATCGATCGCAAGCAGCCGAGCTCGAAAAAGCTGTCCGCGAGTTGCACCAAGCTCAAACTCAACTAATCCAAACCGAAAAAATCTCTTCTCTCGGGCAGCTAGTCGCCGGCGTCGCCCACGAAATTAACAATCCGATTAACTTCATCTACGGCAACATCACCCACGCCAGCCAATACGCCGCAGACTTGCTCGGTTTGCTCCACCTTTACCAGGAAAAATACCCAAATCCCGTTCCGGAAATTGTAGAAGCAGCCGAAGATATTGAAGTTGATTACTTAATGGAAGACTTTACGAAGATTTTGGAATCAATGAAAGTAGGAGCCGATCGCATCCGCGACTTAGTTGTATCCTTACGCAACTTTTCCAGACTCGACGAATCGCAGATGAAGCGAGTAGACATTCATGAAGGAATCGAAAGCACTTTGCTAATTTTGCAGCACCGGATCAAAGCTAATGTACTTCGTCCCGCTATTGAGATCATCAAAGAATACGGCAATTTTCCAAAAGTCGAGTGCTATGTAGGTCAGCTCAATCAAGTATTTATGAATCTTTTAGGAAATGCGATCGACGCCCTCGAAGACTACAACAGCACTCATTATTCACAAGAAATATATTCTCGTCACAACCGAATTCGGATTAGCACCAGTGCGAATTCAGACACAGTAACAATTCGCATTGCAGATAACGGGATGGGAATCAATCAAGAAGTTATTGGCAAGTTGTTCGACCCATTTTTTACTACTAAACCCGTTGGCAAAGGCACAGGCTTGGGACTCTCAATCAGCTATCAGATTATAGTTGAAAAGCACCGAGGCAAATTGCAGTGTATTTCTGCCCCTGGCGAAGGTGCAGAATTTGTCATAGAAATTCCCATTTCGCAGAAAGTATCAGGGCTGGCTGCAGAAAACCCAAAGGAAATGGTCAGCAGTCATTAGACAGTTGGCTGTTGGCTGTTGGCTGTTGATAGCGGGAAGTTGATCGTTGATGGTTGTCATTAATCATAAATTTCTCAACGTCTCCCCATCTCCCGTCTCCCTTTCTCGATCACCATAAATCGAAATAATTCTTTACAATAAAAAAGTAACAATCCAATTAACTTTGACAAAATCCCTTGAAAATGCCTGTAAACCAACTTTTTCCAACCACAGCCTCCACGCAAACACCGACACTCGACTTTGACATAGCCATCGTCGGAGGCGGCATAGTCGGGGCCACCTTAGCCAGCGCCTTAAAAGATTCTGGATTAAAAATAGCAATAATTGAAACCCAACTCCCCGCCGCCGCCGCAGCCAAAAAACAAGCCTATGCAATCACCCTGCTATCAGGAATGATCTTAGAAGGTATCGGCGTATGGCAACAAATCTTGCCGCAAATCACCACCTTCGAGCAAATTAGCCTCTGCGACGGCGACTATCCCGGCGTCGTCGAATTCCACCGCCCGGATTTGGGAAATACTGGCAAATTGCCCGTACCAAAAGCAGCTTTAGGTTACGTCGGCGAGCACCGAGTCATGCTGTCAGCTTTGCACGAATGTTTGGCCAAAAACCCGAATTTTAGTTGGGTTTGTCCGGCGGAAGTAGTCGAGGTAAAATATTTAACCGATTGCGCCGAAATAGAAGTCAAACAACACGGCGAAACTCGCACAATTCGCACCAAATTATTAGTCGCCGCCGACGGTTCGCGATCGCGCATCCGCACCGAAGCCAACATCAGCACTCGCGGCTGGAAATACTGGCAATCCTGCGTTGCTATCACTATTAAAGCAGAAAAACCGCACAATGATATCGCTTTTGAGCGCTTTTGGCCGAGCGGCCCGATGGGAGTTTTACCATTACCGGGGAACCGCTGTCAAGTAGTTTGGACAGCACCCCACGCGGAAGCAAAAGCTTTGCAACAAATGGATGAAACAGAGTTTTTGACTTTGTTGGAACAGCGCACAGGCGGGCTTTTGGGGCGTTTGGAATTGGAGAGCGAGCGCTTTTTGTTTCCCGTGCAGTTAATGCAGAGCGATCGCTACGTTTTGCCGAGATTAGCACTAATTGGCGACGCCGCCCACTGCTGTCATCCCGTGGGCGGCCAGGGATTGAATATGGGGATTCGAGACGCAGGGGCGATCGCCCAAATCTTGCAGCAAGCGCACCAAAAAGGCGAAGATATCGGCGATTTGCGAGTATTGAAACGGTATCACAACTGGCGCAAAAAAGAGAATTTAATCGTGTTAGGATTTACCGATTTTCTAGACAGATTATTTTCTAATACTTGGCTGCCAATTGTAGCATTTCGCCGCTTTGGATTGTGGTGTTTGCGGACAATTCCCCCAGTGAGGTTTTTAGCCTTGCGCTTGATGACCGGCTTGATGGGCCGGCCGCCAGAATTAGCCAAAAATTAGAAGAAACCGGATTTTCATCTGCGTCCATCAGCGTACATCCGCCCACATCTGCGGTTCAAAATCAATAGCCGTTGTTTTTTCTCCCAAATCTTTATAGCGATCGCCCCCAAGTTTCAAGCTTGCTTCTTTCCGTGAGCAGTAATTGAGACTAATATTCAACTATTTAAGCTGAAATATGGGGTTTCCATTGGTTGCGGATAGCTTGTACTAACAGCCCTTCGCCGTTCCGCACTATTCCCCGGCGGCGATTTTCCTCAACTACAGCGATCGCATCTCGAACTACTTCAACATGGTTACTTAGAATCAAAGTCTTTAGCCAAGGATTAAGATGAAATCCCGCCATTTCCACTTCCTCCAAAATTGTATTAGACATAACTGTAAAAGTCGATGATTGAGTTTTGGGAGAATCGGGGACAGTTTCAGCTAATGCCAGCAGGCGATCTAGATGTGCTATGCCATAAGCATCAGCAAATTCTTTAGCTGTCTGGATGTACTCAATTAGTTGTGTCATGTTTATCTCCTGAGTTTTTCAAAGTTTGCGGTGGAAGGCTTACCACTAAATAACAGCTTATAAGCTACTTTCAAAAAAGTTCCAGAAAAATTTTTCCGATCTTCCAAAAATAACTGGAAAAATTTTTCCGGTTTTTCAAAATAGCGGAAAATTTTTAGAGTTACGCGCTAGTTATGCTAAACTCAACAATAGAGACCCTAAGTTATTAGAGGGGTAGGAGTAACTGGGACTGTGAACTTATGGCAAAGCTTTTTAAGATTAGAAATAGTTACTTTTTATGGCTTGAGTCGGAAAGAGACAGAGATTCTTCTGGCTAAGTTTCCCGATGAAAACACGTTCAAGAGCAATGAAGAGATGGCAGAGGGAGCGCTCAAAGACATAAATTCTGATATTCCAAGCAACCTTGAGACTGTTGAACGGCAAATACGGAAGATATACAACAAGCGTTGCTGTCCAAAAGAAAACCGGGAAGGTTTTTTGGGTCATAAATACATGAGGAGTGAGGAGAAAGATGCTGAATTTCTAGATTGGCTGAAACCGCAGTATGAAAAATGGCGCTCAAGTCAAGGGAGTGCATTCAGTACAGGCGATCGCACCCCTGTTATTTCCTCTAACCCTTTTATTCCTCAGACTGGTAGAGTTGACGACCCGCAACTGTTTTGTGGCAGAGAGCGGGAAATTAGGGAGGTTTTCGAGGTTCTTAACAACAAAGTCAGTGTAGCTTTAATAGGAGAAGAAGGCATCGGGAAGTCTTCTCTGCTATGGGCTATTTATCAACAGGCTGAAAATTTCCTATTATCGCGACGGCAGCCAATTTACTTAGACCTCAATGGAATTCGAGATGAAGATGAATTCTATACAGCTTTTTGCGAAGAAGTTGGCATCTTTGAAAGCTCTCCAACTATGCTAAATCGTGCTTTGAAAAAGCGTAGAGTGCTGCTGGCTATAGATAATTACGGAAAGATGGCTAGGGAAGGTTTTAGCCTTGAATTGAGAGAACACTTGCGATTTTTAGCTGAGGGGTCAAACGCGTCTGTTAAAATGATAGTAGCTGCTAGCGAGCCCCTCAAGCGACTCTTTAATGACTGTCAGGATGACATAACAAATTCTCCCCCGGAGAATATTTTTCAAGACCTTTATATTAAACCTTGGAATGAAGCAACTGCCCGTGCTTTTATTCAAGCTCGTCTTGCGATGACTTCGGTGTGTTTTACTGAAGAGGAAATAAGTCAGCTAGTAAAAGAAAGTGGCGGTCATCCACGACGACTGATGAAGTTGTGCTATCAAAAATATGCGCGATATGTGGAGGATGTAAAATGAGCGATCGCAACACCGAAGTTCCCCGTTTAGACTTAGCTCCTAAATTAAAGAAACCTCTTTCATTATCAAATCCTCTGGATTACTTGCGGCTATTATACTGGGTGTTTTTCTTTCCCCAAGCCTTGCGCTGGTATGTAGATACTTTCGGGGGTGGGTATATTCCTAAAAATAAAATCAATTGGCGAAAATCATGGCAGTTGCTGGGCCAGAATCCGATCCAGCGTCAGTTGTGTTTACAAGGATTCGCATTAACAGTGATTACACTTTTGGTTTTGAGTATCATTTTTCAGAAAATAGGAATTCTACCCTATTCGTCTAGCGTGATGTTGGGCGTAGCATCGGGGGTAGGGGTTGGTTTGACATTTGGAAGCGGGTTGGGCGTAGCATTTGGCGTGGTGTCTGGTGTAGCGTGCACCGTGACGTTTAGTGTAGCATCAGGCTTAGCGTATGCTTTGGGATACATTCGCGGATACTTCTTTGCAGGCTGGGATAGTAGATTCTTACTAGGTGTCTTATTAGATATCGGAGTTGAGGTGATAGTACCGGGGGTCGAATTAGGCTTGCCATTTGGCGTGACGTTGGGCTTGTTGTTAGCGTTAGCCCTCAGCGTGGGAACCCGTGCAGCAGATGAAGAAACAGATGATGTGACAGAGAACAAGATACCTGAAGGGGCAATTTTTATAGATATATCTCCATTTTTTAAAGTAATTTTTATCAGTCTTGTATTGATTTGGTTAGCCGTAAACTTATTGATGGGCAATGTGACAGCTATTGTCGCGCGCTTATTACAGGTGGCAATCTTCTTAGCTGCCGCTGCGACAGGTTTGGTGGCTATACTCCGTCCTGAAAATTGGTGTTTGAGTCTACCGTTTGGCGTGCGATCACCCGCTCGGAAATACTGGCAGGTTCCCCATGTAACTCCTATTCCTATGCCGGGACTCTCTTCTCACTTGACAAATTGGTTGCAGCACGATTGGGAAACAGGTATTTACAATGCCAACCAGTTACTTGCTTATTCTCTCCAATTCATTCCGGTTATCCAATCAATCAACCGAGTTTTAGCACTGACACCCGAAGAGCAAGTCATCTATCGCGTGAGCCAATTAGCTGAAGATCCTCATGCTTGGCGACTGGTGTATTCGGCTTCAGCAAATCTTATTGAAACAATAAATTTGTCTAAGGATACAGAAACTCGTCTGGATACACCTGCTCGCGCTGCTGCTGCTGGTTTTTGGTACTTGTATCAAAAGAAACCAGCTCAAGCTTTTGAAGCTTTTCAAGAGGTGTTTGCTCTCCCCTATGGAAAAGAAATGTTTGCTCTGGCTGGCAACTTGAGATTACTTAACGACTCGACATCTATTCCTCTTATCGCTGAAGTCCAATTGTTTGCTGTTCCCAATGAACCTCTTCTGCGTCCATCTACCTGGCAAGCGATCGCCTCTCTGAGTCGAGTAGTTGAAGATATCAGAGTCGTTGAGCACAGCGTATCTCGTTCTGTTAGAGCAATCGCGCTCAATCGAGGATTAGGAGAACTTAAAAACCTTTTAGAAACAGCAGATACCTTGCCACAAGCAGAAAGACAGCTAATTATTAACATTGCTCGGGCTTGGAAAGAAGCTTTGTTACAGATAGCTAGTGAGCACAGACAAGATTCCATCGCTGAGCCAGTACGCAATCCCTACGTTGTTGGCGATCCAGTCCAAGGCAAACTATTTGTCGGCCGCAAAGACATCATCATACAGCTAGAGGAATTGTGGGTGGCGACAGGAAATCAACTTCAGTCCGTTGTCCTGTATGGGCATCGACGCATGGGCAAAACTTCTATTCTGCTTAATGTGGCTAATTCCCTAGGTTCACAGGTAAAAGTAGCCTATGTCAATCTATTCCGATTGGGAAACATTCGTCAAGGAGTTGCAGAGGTGCTGATGGCAATTAGCGATGAAATTTCTGATGCTGTCAACATTCCACCTCCTGCCGATGCGGATTTACTGAATCTTCCCTACCGTACTTTTGAGCGCTATTTGAAACAAGTAGAGGCAAATCTGAGTGAAACGGGTTTAATTATTGCTTTAGATGAGTTTGAGAAGATTGAAAAACTGATTGAGAAGGGAAAGATTGACAGTGACTTTATGGAGGTTCTGCGCGGGATGGTACAAATGAGTCCTAAAATAGCTTTTGCCTTGGCTGGTTTGCATACTTTAGACGAGATGACTGGGGATTACTCCCACCCTTTCTTCGCTAGCTTTATTAATATCAAGGTTAGCTTCATGGAAACAGCAGCTACCCGCCAGATTCTTGCTAATCCCCATGCAGATTTTCTTCTTGACTACGCACCAGAAGCGTTATCTGCAATCTATGCTTGGACTGCTGGACAGCCTTATTTAGTTCAGCTAGTGGGATTTCAGCTAGTTCGCCGCTACAATGACCAAGTTTTTGAGAATGGAAATTCTCGCGATCCGGTCTTTACAGTAGAAGATGTGAGGGCTGTCATTAATGACCCTGAATTCTTTCAGCGGGGAGGCTACTACTTCGATGGCGTTTGGGATCAGGCGACGCGGGGTTCTCCCGGACAGCAAGAGGTATTAAGAGCGATCGCACCTCACCGAGAAGGACTCGATATCAACACGCTAGCTGAAATTACTGGCATGAACGAGACAAATTTACAGCCAGCACTTAACTCTTTGATACGTCACGATGTAGTTTTGGAAATTGATGGCAAGTGGCGCATTATTGTCGAACTATTTCGCGTTTGGGTGGATAAATGTATATAGTGTGCTTGCGTAAGTCCTGATTAGGTTCGCCACTGATTAAGCCAGCGGACTTGCCCTTTCCAATCAGCAGATTGTGTTTCTGAAAGCAGGCGATCGAGCGAAGCAATTAGACTAGATAATGTCCAACTGTTTTGAGCAGCCAAAATGATGCCACCATGTTCGGGATAACGCTGAGCTAAAACCTGAAAATCCCGGATATTAAACGTAAAAATACACCGTCCTCGCGCTGTTGCTTCTAGCAATTGAGCCTCATCGCTAGCATCTAAAGCCATCCACTCACTCGGTGTCCGAGTCACATCGTGACTGCGAGATAAAAGGGCGGCTTGCAAAGCTTTAATAGAGGTATCGGCATCTAGATGCAATAGCGGTTTAGACATTAGCAGCTTCGATAATTTGCTCAGCGGCAATAGATGCGTCTATTTCTTGATGGTGAGCCGCATAAAAAGCGAGAACATCATTCACTCGATCTTCACTTAAGTCATACTCAGTGGCAATTTGGTTTGGAGAAAAACCCCATTTCTGCGCTGCGATGACTACTGTTTGCACCCGCAACCGAGTGCCGCGCAAAACGGGAACGAGTTCGCCGCTAGCGCCGCGCACATAGGTGATTTCAGGAAAAGCCGGATCGTCATACCGCTGGTTGAGGGTAGCGACTTTTTCGGCTACAGCCCAGAGGATAAACTGATCGAAGGAAATCCCTTGGAGTGTTGCCAATTTTTCAGCTTCTTGCTGTAACTGAACGGGTAAGTTTAAGGCGTAGGATGTCATCGATCTAACTTCCGTTTGCTAATATAATTTCATCGGTTCATTCTTTAACAACTTCCATCAACTCCTCAATCAAAACATCGAGGGTGCGAGCTATCTTTTGAATAGATGTGATATCAACCGTTGCTAGTCCTTCCGATCGAGCATAGTGCCTGACAGTGCTGTACGGAACCTCGGATCGATCGGCAACATCCTTTAGCGTCCATCCTTTTTCGTCAGCCAACTCTCGGATTCGGAACCTAACTAACCCCATTCTACTTGACAAACGATAAGTATCTATGTTTTTAATTCAAACACAATTGTCGATCGACAGTTAAACAGTATTTTGTATGGTGCGGATCTGTCTGAAGTTCGTGAAGCGAAGCTATCCCGTAGGGAATCGCACTTGAGGATATCTGATGAATCTGCACCCTACCTTACTCGATCGACTTTCTAGAAAAACCACTCAATACAAAACAACTGCCAACAGCAAAAACTGTCAACAGTTGTTTTATATATTCAATGCGGATGGCGAGACTCGAACTCGCAAGGACATAATGCCACACGCACCTCAAGCGTGCGCGTATACCAATTCCGCCACATCCGCTCTTTCTGGCACTCTCTGGGATTTTTGCGTTACGAGTTAAAGATTCACAGGTTGAGGTTCCTGACATTTAACTTGTGACTTGCCCTTTTAGACCGCCGATTTACAATCATAGCACCACTACCAGCAAAATGTAAAATAAATTTTTGTGAACAATTTCTGGAAAACGATTATCCAGAACATACCGAAAGGCATTATTGTACAGAATATTGAGTGAATTAAGCAGCGAAGATGGGGTTCTCGAAAATTTTAATCGCTAATCGGGGAGAAATAGCTCTCCGCATATTGCGGACCTGCGAGGAAATGGGGATTGCCACGGTCGCCGTACACTCCACCGTAGATAAACACGCCTTGCACGTCCAGTTGGCAGACGAAGCCGTTTGCATCGGCCCCCCCACCAGCAGCAAAAGCTATTTAAACATCCCCAACATCATCGCGGCTGCCCTGACGCGCAACGCAGCAGCCATTCACCCCGGTTACGGCTTCCTCGCCGAAAACGCCCGATTTGCCGAAATCTGCGCCGACCATCAAATTACCTTCATCGGCCCTTCTCCTGCCGCCATGCGGGCGATGGGCGACAAATCCACCGCCAAAGAAACCATGCAGCGGGTGAAAGTCCCCACAGTTCCCGGTAGCGACGGATTGCTGGCGGACGATCGCGAAGCTTTGTCGATCGCCCGCGACATCGGCTATCCTGTGATGATCAAAGCCACAGCCGGCGGTGGGGGCCGGGGGATGAGGCTAGTGAGAGAACCCTCGGAACTCCCCAAACTATTCTCAGCAGCCCAAGGCGAAGCCGATGCAGCCTTCGGCAACCCCGGACTTTACCTCGAAAAATTCATCGAAAAACCCCGGCACATCGAAATCCAAATCCTCGCCGACAACTACGGTAACGTCATCCACCTCGGCGAGAGAGATTGTTCCATTCAGCGCCGACATCAGAA
This sequence comes from Microcoleus sp. Pol14D4, assembly GCF_036701245.1. NCBI lineage: Bacteria > Bacillati > Cyanobacteriota > Cyanophyceae > Oscillatoriales > Microcoleaceae > Microcoleus > Microcoleus sp. Pol14D4. The sequence goes on along the minus strand of NZ_JAUBQM010000070.1, from coordinate 7,663 downwards.
ACTCCTCGAAGAAGCCCCCAGCCCGGCCCTCAGCCAGAAACTCCGAGATCAAATGGGTCACGCCGCCATTGCCGCCGCCAAATCCATCAACTACACGGGTGCGGGGACTGTCGAATTTCTGCTTGACAAATCGGGCAAATTCTACTTCATGGAAATGAACACCCGCATCCAAGTAGAACATCCCGTCACCGAGATGATTACAGGCCTCGACTTGATAGCCGAACAAATTCGGATCGCCCAAGGCGAAAAACTGCAAATCAAGCAAAACCAAGTAATTCTCAACGGCCACGCGATCGAGTGCCGCATCAATGCCGAAGACCCCGATCGCAATTTCCGCCCTCACCCCGGCATAATCAGCGGTTATTTGCCTCCCGGTGGCCCCGGCGTGCGGATGGACTCTCACGTTTACACCGATTACGAAATACCCGCTTACTACGATTCTTTAATCGGTAAAGTAATTGTATGGGGGCGCGATCGACCGACAGCCATCCGCAGGATGAAACGGGCATTGCGGGAGTGCGCCATCACCGGCGTTCCTACCACCCTCAGCTTCCACCAAAAAATTCTCGATTCCCCCGAGTTTCTCAGCGGCGAAGTTTACACGAATTTCGTCGAACAGTTCTTGAACCCAAACAGTCATTAGTCAGTTGGCAGTTGGCAGTTGGCAGTTGGCAGTCAACCGCCAACAGTCAACAGTCAACAATCAACCGCCAACTTCTACATCATCATTGTCAGCAGCCCTTGCTGACCGAGAATCATTTCTCGCAGCAAGCTACAGATACCCACCCAAATAATCGGCGTAATGTCCACCCCGCCGATCGGCGGTACAATCTTTCTAGTTACGGCTAAAAAAGGTTCCGTCGGCCAAGCGATCAGACTCAACGGCAACTTGCTCAGGTTCACCTCGGGATACCAAGTCAGGACGATCCGAAAAATAAACAGCAAGGTCATCATGACTAGGACAGAGCCCAGAATCCAACTTGCAACGGTAATACCAGTCATCAGAAATTTGGGTTTGAAACCCCGTCACTTCAGCTACGCTCACTGCATCGCCTTCGCTTGACGGCTTTACAAAGATTTTACATAGAGTCTAGCACAATATCACAATCGAAGTGTTAGACTGTGAGCATGACGCTCAAAGCCTTCAGCTATCGATTCTACCCAACTCCGGAACAAGAGAGTTTGTTGCGACGGACAATGGGTTGCGCTCGTTTAGTATACAACCGTGCCTTAGCCGTAAGAACCGAGGCATGGTACAAAGACCAAAAACGGGTAGGGTATGCTGAAACCTCTTCAATGCTAACCGAATGGAAGAAAACAGAAGAGTTAGATTTTCTGTCGGAAGTTAGCTGCGTACCGTTACAGCAATGCTTGCGACATTTACAAACGGCTTACACCAATTTTTTTGATGGGCGGGCGAAATATCCCAACTTCAAGAAAAAACGCAATGGTGGTAGCGCAGAGTTTACCAAATCTGCTTTCAAGTTTAAGGATGGACAAGTTTACTTAGCAAAGTGTGCCGACCCGTTGCCAATTCGTTGGAGCCGGATGCTACCTCTCGGTTGCCGACCATCAACCATTACGGTGAAGCTTTCACCATCTGGTAGGTGGTCAGTTTCCCTGTTGGTGAATGTTGAAATTGAAGCATTACCTCAGTCAGGCAGTCAAGTTGGTATTGACTTGGGCATTACAAGTTTACTCGCTTTGAGCAACGGTGAAAAGATTGCCAATCCCAAAGGATTCAAGGCAAAATATCGCAAACTTAGAAGAGCGCAGAAAGCTTTAAGCCGGAAACAGAAAGGGTCAAACAACCGTCACAAAGCACGACTCAAAGTAGCGAAAGTACATCAAGAAATTGCTGATGCAAGAAAAGATAACCTTCACAAGTTAACAACGCGGTTGGTGCGCGAAAACCAAACCATCGCCGTAGAAGAGTTAGCTGTGAAGAATATGATTAAAAATCCCAAACTTGCCGCTTCTATAAGTGATGCAAGTTGGGGGGAAGTAGTCAGACAACTTGACTACAAGTGCGATTGGTACGGTCGTACTTTAATTAAGATTGACCGATGGTTTCCGAGTTCAAAACGGTGTGGCAATTGCGGACACATCGTTGACAAGATGCCGTTGAATATCCGGGAATGGGATTGTCCTAATTGCGGGACGCACCATGACCGAGACATCAACGCGGCAAAGAATATTTTGGCGGCAGGGCTTGCCGTGTCAGTCTGTGGAGCGACCGTAAGACCCGAACAGAGTAAATCTGTTAAGGCAGGTGCGAAACCCCGTAAGGGACAGAAGCAGAAACCTAAATCGTGAGGTTTGGGAGTCCTCGCCGTTCTACGGCGGGGTGGATGTCAAAATTTTAACCGTTTGACAGGTGCGATCGAAAGTATAAAATTAATAAAAATCAAATTGTTGTAACAAAGGCTTTGAATCTATGACTCCTTCTCTCGCGAACTTTTTGTACAGCCTGCTGGTGGGCGTGACAGTGGTAGTGATTCCAGCAACGATCGCCCTGATATTCATCAGCCAAAAAGACAAAATCAAGCGCACCTAAAAAGTCCGCAGGTCTTTAAGTCCGGCGTGAAACTCAATTTTCGCCTGCACGTCGGGCATTTCCCCGATCCGAGAAACCTCGGCTGCCAGCAACTGTCAAGGCAAAACCTTCGGTTGACTGCCAAGCTGAGGTTTTTTCCCGTTAAACTCATTATTATACTCACTTCCCAAGCTGAAACCCTGACCGGACGCTGCCCCAGAAAGCACAGTCGGGCTGACAGACTTAATGATAGATGTAAAATCTAACTCGCTAACATAGGAAAGACATAGGAGATAGGCTAATGGTCAATTTAGGATTGAACTGGAGCAGCCTGTTAGGGATCATCCTAGCAGTAGCAGGGGCAGGACTGTATTTTCTGCGATCGTGGCGTCCCAAACTAGCCCGAGACCACGATATTTTTTTTGCAGCAGTCGGTCTGCTGTGCGGCGGTATTCTGTTATTTCAAGGATGGCGGCTTGACCCCATTCTGGCATTCGGTCAATTTCTGCTCACCGGTTCCGCCATATTTTTTGCAGCAGAAAGCATTAAACTGCGAGGAGCGACCACAGCCCAAGCCAAAAGTCGCGCCCAATACATAGATGAAGACCGCCCGGTCAGCAACGCCTACGGTTACGACGGCTACGATGCCGACATGGAACAGCTAGAACCAGAGGAAGACTATCCGCAGCGTCCCCGGATTAGAGGCAGCCAAGACTACCGTTCGTCCCGGGAAGCCTACGACGACGAACCCCGTCGCCGCCCCTCGAATCGCAACGGCAGCGTTAACACCTCCAGACCCGACTCGCCCGATCGATCGTCGTCTCGCAAACGTCCCTCTCGCCCAGAAGCCCCCCCTGCCCAAGAGTCTGACAACTGGGACGTTTCAGACACCCCCGAAGAAAGACCGACCCGCAGCCGCGGCAGTCGCCCCCCAGCTTCGGAAAACCGCAGTTCCGATACGCCGCCGAGAACCAAAAAACCCCGTCCTACGGAATCATCCAGGTCTCGCCCCAGCAACCGCGACGTGGAAGCACCGCCGTCAGACTACGTGGAGTATCGACCTGTAGAATACCCGGAAGACCAACCGGATAATTCCCCCAGTTTCGACAAATAGGCAAATACTAAGTAGATGGGTGAAACTAAACATTTCTCGTACCCGGCGGCAAAAAAAATAAGTTGCGTTTATTGATGCCCATCTACTTATTCTCAGATATCAAATAAAGTGATTAAAAAAACTGTAAATTGCGAGTGTGAAACCCCAGACCAACGCAAATATACACAAATAAAAGCTATTTTTTTTAATTATTTTGACATACCCAATCTGTGGAACTAATCGACAAAATAATAATCTAAATATAAAATCCCAAATCTTAAATCAGCAAAATGCCATTACTTGAAATAGGAGACCCGGCTCCCTGGTTTTCCCTTCCTTCTACAAATAATCCCTTATTCCATTTCCAGACAGTTGGGGGCCGGCGAGTCGTACTCTTTTTCTTGGCCAGCGCAGCTTTTGAACAAATCCAAGTTATCCTCAAAAGCTTTCAAGAGCTTTCAGAAGAATTCCAAATCTTGCAAGTACCGAGGTTCGGAGTGAGCGTTGACCCAGCAGACAAAGAACAAAACAGACCGACAACAATTGCTCCGTCACTCATATTTTTCTGGGACTTAGACAAAAAAGTCAGTCAGCAGTACGGTGTTTTCCGAAATGTCGAAGAAAATGGAGTTGCCGGAGTTCACTATGCACCACAAACTTTTATTCTCAACGAAAACCTTCAGGTAATTAATATTTTGCCGATGGGCGAACCGCACCAACACGCCCAGCAAGTATTAGATTTTATCAAAACTTTGCCCCCAATTGAGGAAGCCCGAACCGCCACTCGCCACGCCCCGGTGTTAGTAATTCCTAACGTTTTGGACAAACAATTTTGCCGTACTTTGATCGATATGTACAAAGCTAATGGTGGCAGTCCCTCGGGATTTATGAGGCAAATAGAGGGGAAAACCGTTGGCCTGCACGACGAGACTTTCAAGAAGCGCCGAGATTTCTTTATTCAAGATGAGGATTTCCAGCGACAATTGAATGCGATTATTCTACGCCGGGTGCGGCCGGAAGTAGAGAAAGCTTTTCAGTTTACAATTACCAGGTTTGAACGGTATTTGATAGGTTGTTACGATGCTGACAGCGGGGGTTATTTTCTGCCGCACCGCGACAACACTAGCAAAGCTACGGTGCATCGCAGGTTTGCGATGACGCTAAACTTGAATGTGGGAGAGTACACGGGGGGATTTTTAAGGTTTCCAGAGTACGCGCCCCACGGTTATAAAGGCGATTCTGGCACGGCGATTATTTTTTCGTGTTCTTTGCTGCATGAAGCGACGCCGGTGATTAGCGGCCAGCGTTTTGCTCTGCTGTCATTTTTCTACGGCGAGGAGGATGCCGAGGTGCGGAAAGCTAATTTCAAGTATCTTGCTGCTGATTCAGATTCCCGAATAGGAGAACCGGCGTGAGGAAGGTCACTACCGTGGTGCCAGTCCTAAAATAATTACAGAAGGTAGTTAGCGGTTAGCAACCAAACCTAATTCCTAGCTACCGATCGCTAAATACTAATCGATAGCCATGAATTTAAAACTTCTAAGTTTAGCAGTATCGGGAATTTTAACGGTTGGGGTAACAGCCAGCACTGCTGCGGTTGTTACGACATCCCCTGTGCGGCAATCAACAGATTTAACGGAATTCAAGTCGGTGCATTCCCAAGGTGCGATCGCCCAAACTGTCGAAGAACAAACCAATATTCGGGTCTACGAAAAGGCTAGTCCGGCGGTTGTTACAGTCGATACAGATAAATCTAACGGCAGCGGCACAATTATCAGCCCCGACGGCATGGTGTTAACTAACGCCCACGTTGTTTCGGCAGGCGGTACGGTCAATATCATTTTGTCAGACGGCAGAAAACTTGTGGCCGATGTCGTCGGATTTGGTGAAGAAGGTCTAGACTTAGCCGTGGTTAAAATTCGCGGTCAAAATAATTTGCCCACCATTCCTTTAGCCCGTCCCGGTTCGGTGAAAGTCGGGCAACAAGCATTTGCGATCGGCAATCCCTTCGGTCAATTTCAAGGTACTTTTACAGTCGGAATCGTCAGTCGCATCGACCAGCAGCGGGGCTTAATTCAAACCGACGCCGCCATCAATCCCGGCAATTCAGGAGGCCCACTGCTCAACAGTTCAGGAGAATTAATCGGCGTCAATACTTCTATTTTTACTCGCGGTCGGGGCGGAGGTAATATCGGTATCGGTTTTGCAATTTCAGCAGACAAAGTACCCGCTTTCCTGACAGCGGTACGAGAAGGGCGATCTCCCCGCGTGGCTCAAACCCGATCGCCCTTTGGCAACAAATCACCTCAAAAAGTTGCGTTAAACGGGCCCGCCCTCAGCGGCAAACTCACCAACCAGTCTAGCGTGCTGCCCGCAGACAACAGCTTTTTTGACCTCTACTCCTTTGAGGGAAAAGCGGGCCAGCAAATCACAATAGAAATGAAAAGTCAAGAAATTGACCCTTATTTAATTTTGCTCGGACCCAACCAGCGCGAAATCGCGCAAGACGATGACGGGGCAGGCAGTAAAGACGCCAGAATTACAGTCAGGCTGCCTGCAGACGGGACTTACACGTTAGTGGCAAATTCCTACGAAGCTAGGCAGTCAGGGGCTTATACGTTAGAACTAAAAGCGAGTGCTCCTACCGCGCCTTCTCGGGCGATTTTGGAAGAAGAAGGCGCTTTAGTCGCAGGCGGCCCAGTATTGCCGTCTGACAACAGTCTGTATCGCGAGTATACTTTTGAAGGTCGATCGGGTCAGTCTGTAACCATTTCCCTCGAAAGCACAGATTTTGATCCCTATGTGGCTATCTTTGGCCCTAATAGCCGATTAGTGGCAGAAAATGACGATGCGAGCGATTCGACTAAAAATGCGTTTCTAAGCGTTACTTTGCCCGCTACGGGTCGCTACCGCGTAATTGTCAATGCTTACGATGCTTCGGGCCGGGGTCGTTACACTCTAACTGTCCGGTGAAAATGGGTAATCGGGAATAGGTAATCGGGAATTGGTAATTGGGAATTGGTAATTGGGAATTGGTCGAATAATTTTTCTTCCTACTTCCTTCCATCCATTAAATCCCGTACATTGCTCGTTGCCGAACTTCCTTCTTCCATCCGTTAAATCCGTTACACTCATCCGTTGCCGAACTTCCTTCTTCGTTGCAAATCGAGGTAATTCATGCGTCAAGTTAGATTTTGGGCGATCGCGCCAATTGCTCTGGTAGCTACTTTTTCTGGTAAGCCGACTCTCTCCCTGCCAGTTTCAAATTCAGGTGGAGTTGCTAACAGTATTTCCACCGTCTTTTCAGGAGAAATTCCTCAAAATTTACCTAACGCGAAGCCGACTGACAAGGCTGTTTTAGCGCAAGCAAGCCCCAGCCCGTCACCATCACCCCAGAGTTCGCCAACTCAGAGCCCAACTGTAGAACCTCCGCCGAGTCCTGATGCGGGTTCATCTAAGGTTATTTTAGAGCAAAACGGAGAACTCAGCCCTGCTAAGTCTTCTGTACTGCCTTCCGACAGCAGTTTGTACGACGAGTATACCTTTGAAGGCACTCAGGGTCAGAAAGTGGTTGTTACCGTAGAAAGTACCGAGTTTGATACTTATCTCGCTATTTTCAACTCCCAGGGAGAGCTACTTGCAGAAAATGATGATGCCACGCAGCAAAATTCCAATTCAGAGCTTACTGTTACCTTGTCTGCGAACGGTCGCTACCGGGTTATTGTCAATGCTTACGATCCGCCTCCAAAAGGTAGAGGCAAGTACAGTTTGACCGTCCGCGAAACAACTGGAAATTAGTTTAAACGAAACTTCGGAGTCAGGGCACGGCATTGCCGTGTCCCTATAATTTTAGAACGATCGCACTTACTTGTAGTGCGATCGACTTTGGTACCTTCATGTGTTATCTGAAACTAAAAAAGTCATAATTTTGCATTTATAATTTGATAAATTGTATTTTAAATCTGGGGGGGTGACAACCCGCCCCAAACCCATAGTTAGTAAGGATTGAGCCAACTTGTGGTAAAAAAAGATAG
>NZ_JAUBQM010000069.1:0-36752 GCF_036701245.1 Microcoleus sp. Pol14D4 | reverse complement strand
AGAAAACGGCTCAATCTCTTGGGTTTGAGCTCGTTGCTAAACCTCTGCAGTTAGATTGAGTTTCTGAGGAGGACTTTAACTTTGAGGCAGGGAATTCATTCCCTGTCGGACAGTCGGACAGTCGGACTACTAAATTCTCCCATACTTACTTCTGTTTGATTACTACCAAAGTAATATCATCAAAGACTTTTTGCTCCCCGATGTATCGCCGCACGTCGTCAATAATAGCTTGCTTGATTTCTGCTGCTGACTGTCCCCTGTTAAGGGCAACAACTTCAATCATTGGCTCAATGCCGTATTGAGCTTGATTCATATCAAAAGCTTCGGTAATTCCATCTGTGTAGAGTACGACAACATCCCCGGAATTTAATTGTATTTCAGTAGTAGCAATGAAATCGGCAATATCTGGTTCTAAGGCGATGGGAAAGCCTAACTCCATGGTATCAATCCGCTCTACTTCGCCACTAGAACGCACGACAATCACCTCTTCGTGCTGTCCGCTCAAACGCAGGATGTTGTCCCCCCGATATTCCAGCAAAGAAAGGCTCATACTTTTACCGCAATTCATGCGCTCTACGTTGTCAAAAAGCGTTTGGTTGACTGTCTGCAATAATTTAACTGGGTCGGTTTCATTGTGAACCAACAAAGTGCGAATTGCTGTTTGCGCCATAATCATTAACACGCCGCTTTCTAAGCCGTGTCCTGTCACGTCGCCGATGCCAATTGTGGCTTTACCGCCGTGATTTAGTACGTCGTAGTAGTCACCGCCAACTTCATCAGCAGGTTCCATGAATGCAGCAATTTCTAACCCTGCAATTGACTCTAATTCCTGCTGGTGAGGCAAAATCATTTGTTGCAGGCGGCGGGTTACGTCTAGTTCGGCACTCATGCGAATATTTTCTACTTTTAGCCGTTCGTTCAAAACCAATATTTCTGCATTAGCTTGGGCTAACTGTGCGGTGCGATCTTCTACTTTTTGCTCTAAAGTTCGGTTGTACTCTTCTAATTGTTCGTATAGACTTGCATTTTCAATCGAGATCGCAGCTTGAGCGGCGATGATTTTTAAAGTTTCGACTCTTTCCGAGGTAAATGCGCCGATCGCCAAATTATTTTCTAAGTAGAGAATTCCACCTAGTTTGCCTTGATTGAGTAGGGGAGTGCAGAGAATCGATTTGGGTTGAGTAGCGGTAATGTAAGAATCGCGGGTAAATTGTCCTTCATCGGTGGCGTTATTTAATACTACATTTTCGTGGCTGCGAGCGACGTAGTTAACTATGCCGGTTGACAGCAAGGGCATTCCAGTTGCAGGATCTACGGAATCTAGGGGAATGGATTGCATAATGGTAATGCGATCGCGTTCTACTGCTGCTTCGGCTTCGATCGCCCAATTCCCGTCTTTATTCAGAATGAGAAAACCTTTTTGTGCGCCTGCATTTTCGATCGCAGTTTTCATCACCTGGTTTAACAATTGTTCGAGAACGATTTCACCGGAGACAGCTTGGGATGCTTTCATTACTGCGGCAAAATCCAGTTCTTTACCTGATTTTCCCCCGGTTGTTGTAATCGGATTCTTGGTATTTTGCGTATCTGTGGCAGTTGAACCAAGCCACTGGAGATATTTTTCATCTAAATCTTCTACTTTGCGTTTTGCTCCCCAGATTTGATAACCTTGGTATGCTCTTTTTAAATAAATTTGGGCGAAGTCAGATTTTTCTTGGGCAAACCAAAACTTGGCGGCTAGTTCGTTGGCGAGTGCTTCTTCGTGGACAAACTCATTTTCTTTGGCTAATTTAATCGCTCGATCGTATAAATCGATCGCTTCATACCACTTACCCGATATTCTGGTCATTTCTGCGGCGACTAAAAGATATTTATGTAGAAAATTTTCCGGGCAATTATTTGCCCAGTTTTGCATTTGCGTTTGGTTAGCCTCGATTTTAGTCCAGTATTCTTGTTGCTCTTCTGGAGAAACAGATGGATGGAGTGCAGCTAAAATCAGGGAATAGTAAAAGTTGTAAGTAGAAGCTTGAATAGTGCCAGAAATAAACGCTAATAGTTCCTGCGCCTTGGCTATCGATGCTAATGCTAATTGCAACTCGCCATATAAATAGAGAACTTGAGCCTTGAAAATGTAATAATAGCAGATTGCGTTTGGGGTTCGGCTAACTTCCTCTTGGTTTAGATAGTCGGATTCCTGAATCTCATCGCCACCAAAATAAACCTTATCTTGCGTTTGTCCGAGCAGGTTTTGTAAGATTATTTTCTGTCCTAAGGTGCAATCAACAGACCATTGGTTTTGGGTCTTTTGACAGAAAGGGAGAATGTCAGATGCCTCTTGAGGAAGTAAAGATAGATTTTTGCCTTGGTAAATTCCATTTAATAAAGTATGAGTCATGCTAAAGCCAGCATATTGAAGCATACCCGACTGTAACCCAGCCTCAATTGATTCTGCGTTAAGACTTTCAGTTTGCTTGATGTGCTTAACCCATGATAAAGAAAAATTGGCAAGAGCATTAGCTGTTTCGCTTAAAGAATATAAATCATCGAACTTTTTACTTAACTGATATCCTAACAACGTGAGTTCGTAACTTAACTGATAGTTTCCTAATATTGCTTGGAATGCACCAAATATACTGTAGCTAATTGCCGATTTGGATGTATGACCGTATTCAACGCTCAGATTGGCAGATTTAGCCATTACAACACCAGCAATTTGGGGAGCGCCTAAGTAGCTTGGCGGTAACATTTTTATCAATAGCTCTAAGGCCATCTGCTTGATCGGGTCTTCCATTTCTGGATTGTCAATCAGCGAAGCAACTTCTCGGTTTCCTAAAATTTCGCTAAACTTACCTAATTCAGCTTCAACAGCTTTGTTAAAGTCGCCATCTGGAAAGTCGATCCCCAATTGCGCTAAAGCTGTTCGACCAACCTCAATCGCCTCCAAGTATTTGCCCTGCATGGTATATAGTTCGATTAGCAAATAATAGAATTCCGAGCGTTCTAGCGCTGACTTCGCTCTATTAATAGCCAATTCTATCAGCAATTCTGACTCTTGAAAGTTGCTAGTGAGATATTCAACCTGGGCTAGATTTTTATATAAATCCATAGCCATTTTATAATTATTTTTTCCTTTCCATATATTGCCAGTAAAAAAAAACTTTGCCGATATAAAATATTCTTTAGCAGCCGTATATGCCGTAGCTTCTTTGGCTTTTTTACCTGCCTTGAGATTCAATTGACTCAACTGCACTTTTTCTGCCTTGCCTGCAATCAAGTTTTTGCCTTTATTAAGATGATCGACTATGGCAAAGATATTTTCTTCCAATTCATCTGGAAGTGTATTTGTAAGTAACAGCCTGCCAATTTTAAGATGAACGGTTTCCTTGTCATTTTCATCAATCAAGGCATAGGCGGCTTGCTGGACGCGATCGTGTTGAAACTTATAATTCAGGATAATCAAAGAGGAATCGATGGGATTGTTTGAGGTTGTTTCTAGCGATGAAGTAGGTTGAATCAGCCCGGACTGGATAGTCGGTAGTAAATCTACAAATGTGTCTGTAAGGGATTTTTCATAGACTATAGAGAGCGTTTTCAGATCGAAGCTATTCCCGATACAAGCAGCCAGAAGCAACGCCTGCTGAGGCGCATCGGGTATTTTTTTTAATTTGTCTATCAGCAAATCCACAACATTTTCTGTGATACTTAAAGCATCGATTTGCGGGATATCCCAGACCCAACAACGCTGTTGCCAATCGAACTTTAATAAATTTTCTTGATATATAGTTTTAAGAAATTCATTAACAAAGAAAGGATTACCTGATGTTTTGCGATAAATTAACTCAGTTAGCGGCTCTACCAATTCTAGATTGCTGTGGAGAGTATCGGCAATCAATTGAGCGATGTGAGGAGCAGCTAAGGGGGCTAATCTTATCTTATTGAGAATGACTCCCTCTTTTTCTAAACGATTGAGGGTTAAGATTGAAGGGTGGGTGGGGCTAACTTCATTGTCTCGATAAGCACCAATCAGGAGCAAATATTTCATCTGCTCGTCAGTCAACATTAATTCGATAGACTTTAAACTAGCTGCATCTGCCCACTGTAAGTCATCCAAAAAAATGACCAGTGGATGTGAGCTTTGGCAAAACACCCGAACAAATTTTTGAAATACCAAGTTAAACCGATTTTGCGCCTCCATCGGCTCCAGTTGCTGAATCGGAGGTTGAGGCCCAACTATTAGTTCTACTTCAGGAATCACGTCAACGATGGCTTGACCGTTAGAGGCAAATGCTGCCAGTAGTTTTTCACGCCATTCTGATAGCTGCGCTTCATCTTCAGCTAAAATTTGCTGTATGAGAGAGCGAAAAGCAGCAGCAATTGCCGAGTAGGGAATATTGCGTTGTAACTGCTCGAACTTACCAGAAATAAAATAGCCTCGCCGAGCTGTAATTGGCTTGTAGAGTTCCTGTACCAGCACAGACTTACCGATGCCAGAATAGCCGGAAACGAGTACCATCTCAACGCACTTTCGTGTCGGTTCTTCTGAGCTATTTGCTGAGGCAATCCGCGCAAACTTTGATAATAATGTCTCAATTTCTTCCTCTCTACCGTAAAGTTTCTGCGGTATACTTAACCTATCAGAAAAATCTTGTTGGGCTAGCGGAAAATCTGCAATTTCTCCGCATATCTGAAACTGTCTGAGGCATTCTTCCAGATCCGCAGCGATGCCAAAGGCACTCTGGTAGCGTTCCTCCGCTGTTTTGGCTAACAATTTCACAATCAGGTTAGAAACAACTTTGGGTATATTGGGATCGAGTTCGTGAGGCGGTAGAGGCTGTTTGGCAAGGTGGCAGTGTACTAATTCCAAAGCATCGCTTGTATCGAAAGGTAAATAACCAGTTAGTATTCGATAAAATGTCGCGCCTAGAGAGTAAAAGTCTGTAGTGTAGTCGAGTACCCGATTCATCCTGCCTGTTTGTTCGGGTGACATATAAGCCAGTGTGCCTTCGAGAATATTTGGGTTTTTAATTATGGGATTTTCCCGCGTAAATAGTGTAGAAATGCCAAAATCAATAATTTTCAGGATATCTGTTTTTAAATTCCAAACAATATTGGCAGGATTGATATCTTTGTGAATAACATTAGCAGCATGGATTTCACCTAAAGTCTTCGTTATTTTAATAGCAATAGCAAGAAATTCAGGCAAGCTAAGTTTTCTATCTCTCAGGATAATGTCTAAGGATTCACCTCCAAAGTCTTCTAAAACTATTGCTAGTTTATTCTGATATTTTTGCAAATCATAAGCTTTAATCACTCCATCTATATTCAGGGAACGAGTAATTTCATACTCTTGCTTATATCTGGTTAGCTCCGCAGGGGTAGGATAATCTTCTTTGAGAACCTTGAGAATAACAGGTTGATTTTCCTGGCGGCGGTTTGCTCGATAAACTAGCGAATTCGAGCTTTCAAAAATTTGGGCGATAATTTGGTAATTAGAAAAAATTTTCATACTTAAGATTTCACTCAACAAAAAATACAAACAAAAATTATGGTTTTTTAGCGCTAATCAGATGATAATAAGTATGAGTGGGTATTGACTGAAAATTAATAAACCCTACTGACGATAAGATTTCTTCTATTTCCTTTAAAGTATACTGCTTACCTTTCTCATACATCAGTAATATGGCTGACAAACAGGCGACTGTGAGCGGCCCATCTTTTGTGTCATGCAAAGGCATTTCATGCAACAACACTTTCCCGCCAGATTTGAGCGCGTCGAATGTTCGTTGAGCCAGCAAATAGCAATGTTCTAAATCCCAATCGTGAAAAACATTGCCAAATAGAACACCGTCAGGTTCTCCAGGCCACGCCTCTTCAAACATATCTCGCGCCACGGTAGTAATCTGTTTTTCTAAGCCATATTTGGCAATGTTTTTTTGTGCAATCTCGCATACAGGCTCAAGATCCATAACCGTGCATTGAATCTGCTGATTAAATGCTGCGATCGCGATCGCCAGCGCTCCCGAACCACCTCCGGCATCAAGAAGATGCGATATTTGACCGAACACAGGTTGTTTGGCTAAGTTTGCTGCGGTTGGCAGTATCATCATGTGCATCCGATCGATGAAGCTGTGCACCATCTCAATTTTGTGCTGATTCATCGCCACCGCCATCGGCATTGGTGGTTGAGCGCCACCGATTAATTTCATGCGAAGCAGATCCAGATACCATTCATGAGGAGGGCAAAACCCCGTATAGTAAAATGGGCTATCTGGAATCATGTATGTTTTTGCCACCTTTGTCAGGCCAAACCGTCCATCTTTCTGCCTTTCGAGTAATCCAAATGCGGCAAGAACTGCCATGAAAGCTTCAGAGATTATAGGTGTAATTCTGAGGTGTTTGGCAGCATCTTCAATTGTTTGCGGTGCTTCCTCTATCAGCTTGAATAGATTGATTTCTTGCGCTAATGTTATTACTGGCCCGATGATTCTAGAGCAACTTAGATCGAACAGTAAACGCTCATCGACTTCTGGAACGGGAAACGGTTCGTTGAACATATTTATGTAGAAGAAGGGAGTTGGGTCGTTAGGTTTGAATGAGATTCAACCGATCCCGTAGAAACGAGCCGGATTTTCCCACAAAATTTTTTCTACAGTTCCCTGGGGCAGTTGCCCCTCAAGAGCAACTACTTGCTCCACAATATCCGATTCGTATTCTCCATGAGGATAATCAGAACCAAATAGGATGTTATCGGAGCCGATATACTCAATAACTTGAGATAAGTGTGGCTCCGAAGGTTCCATAGAAACAAAACACTGACGGCGGAAATACTCGGAGGGCTTCATCTTCACATTATCGGCCACTTCCCAGCCCGAACTCTCGTATTCTCGATCGAGCCGCCACAACCAATAGGGCAACCACCCGCATCCTGACTCCAAAAAGCCCACTTTTAGTTGGGGATGGCGTTCGAGAACACCACCTTCAATCAATGTTAGCAGAGCCATCATTTGTTCCATCGGATGCGAACAGGCACGTAAGGCAAAGCGAGTATTAAAGCGATCGGCCCCAGCAGTAGGCAGACGGCTAGGAGTTCCTTCGTGAATGCCTACGGCGATTTCCAACTCCTCGCACTTCGTCCAAAATGGCTCGTAGGCGCGATCGCTCAGTAGTCGCTCTTTTACGGGATTAGGACGCAAAAAGACTGCTTTCAGGCCAAAATCGGCGATTCGTTGTAATTCAGATACCATTTCTTCAATTTCATGTCGAGCTAAAGTTGCGAAACTGCGATCGGTCTAACTGACCTATTCCTCTCAAAAACAGCCCTCGGTTTCAAAGCAATTCTCAACAACAGCCACAGCGATCGCCATTCTCCGGGAGTTTCCTGCCGCTGCCACTGGCCAGGGCGACAGTACAGCATTTCGATCAAACAGCGGTGCTGGCTAATGTTCAGGCGATCGAACGCAATTCGCACAGTCGGGAATTCTACAAAACTGCACTCTTTGCCATCCCTAAAACTAGATTCCAACTGAGATTTATCGCTCACCAACTCAATCTTAGCCACAGGAATAAAACAGTTCTCTTCCATAATTTTCAGAGTCGCAGAATCGCAATCAATCAAACCTTTAGCCAAACGACGTTCAGTGCCCAACTCAACAACAGGCGGCGCTAGCGATCTCCTTACCTTGACTGCGGCACTGCGAGGGAGCGCTTTTATTTTACCCTGGGATAAGCTGGTCTCAAAGGCATATTTTGGCAAAATCTCTGCTGCTGTCAAACTTTCTTTACTGCCTTTATTTTTCACCGCAAAACTTGGCCACTGCGTCAGAGCAACTTCAGCGCCACTTTCCGAAATTACCGTTGTTATACCCCAAAAAGTTTGACCGCCAATATTCAATTGTACAACCCTGCGTAAATTGAACCATTCGTAAATGTCCGGTTTAGGAATATCCACCAAAATCAGCAATGCAATCCCCATCATCAGCAGGTTGTACGCGCTCCAAATCCATCCCAAACTTATTCCTTTAGACAAATGTGTACTTTCTGATATTGACTGTACAGTGTCCCAATTTTTAACTAAATTAATATTTAAATTGTGCCACAAACTGAATGCTGTAGCTGCGAACAAGACAATCAAAGGCCATCCCAAATTCCAGTTAAAATGAAAGCGATCGCTCGCCATTCCTTTTGGCGTCACCTGAAACCCTTTCCCAAACGGATTCAGCATGGAACTCACCACCGTCACCGCTAAAGGAATACACTGGACGAACGAATAAACATCCGAAAGCAAAGCCGAGCCCGATCTGCGGTTCAGCCAAGAAAACACAGTAAGTTGCACAAAATAGTAAGGCAGGAAAAAGTACAGCAATTCCCGCGCACTTGCCCGCAAAGGAATGATGCCGAAAAACGAATAACCTAAAGGTATCAATAGATATAAAACCTTGGTTAAACTGGTAAACCAGTGCAGCAATCCTTCCAAATGAGACAGCCTTTGTATGAATCTGAGACCGCGAATTGTTAAAGGATTGGAATCAATAAAAAAAGCTTGAAGCGTGCCTCGCGCCCAGCGTAGCCTTTGATTTAGATGAGCCTCTATATTTTCAGCAGCCAAACCAGCACTCAATTTTTCATCTAAATAAACTAAGCGATATCCGGTTGCTGACAGCCGAATTCCGGTAAAATAATCTTCGCAAATTGAATCTGTGACCAAGCCTCCCGCTGCTTCTAAAGCACTCCGCCTCACAACAAAAGATGTACCGCAACAAACCACGCTGTCGGCGCTGTCTTTGATGATTTCAATTTGTCGGTAAAAGATTTCTTCTTCCGGCGCGAGCACATTTTCTAAACCTAAATTACGGGAGATGGGGTCGTGGTTGTAAAAGCTTTGGGGTGTTTGAACGAGGGCGATTTCGGGATTTTGAAAAAATCCAACTGTTCGAGTTAAAAAGTTTTTAGTAGGAATAAAATCTGCATCGAAAACTACAATTAGTTCTCCATTAGTTAGGGCTGTGGCATGGTTAATGTTTCCAGCTTTGGCGTGAATATTATCGGGTCTGGTTATATACTCGCATCCCAGTTCTTTTGCCAGCAACTTGATTTCTGGGCGCTTGGTATCGTCGAGCAAATATACTTTTTTGTTGGGATAATCTAAAGCTTGACAGCCGATTACAGTGCGCCGTAAAATAAAAGCCGGCTCGTTGTAAGTTGGGATCAAAATATCTACTGGCGGGGTGAAGTTTCCAGATTCAACTGCAACTGCCATGCGATCGGCTTCTCGACGCCGGTCTTTCATTCTCAGCATTAAATACAGTTGAATAGTGGTGTTGAAAACCAGTAGCATTTCTAGGAAAAACAGCCCCAAACTAAAAATACCGTTGAGGGGATCGGTTAAATTTAGAGTAGCGAGCGATCGCCATAAAACGTAGCGAATGGTTAAAGCCAGAACTATTGCAACTACTACAGCGCGCGACCATTTCTGCGGTTGAGGCGAAATTTTAATTGCAGCTAAAGCAACGGAGACAAGCGCGATCGTCGGCACTAACAAATACATCTTGCTCGTAGCAGGCACTTGCAGCCACACAGGCGGGTTTTGCTGCCAAGTGTTGATTGTGGCAAAAATACCGCTGACTGTACCTTCACGCGCAAACCAGGCTGCGGCGATCGCACCTGCGAAAGCAACCGCCCCCAACACGACTAGCGTTGCCGTCGGCATCCGCGAAATCCGCCAAAAGCGGCGTTTCAAGTCTTGAAAATCAAATCTTGAAGTTGTCATAAAATAATTTTAAAGTCCCGATCGTGCATGCAAAAGTAAGGGTTTCTTGCTGTCCACTTTTTAATTAAGTTGAAAATTCCGACACACCTCAATTACTCTCTTTACATTTTTTTACATTTTGACCCTTGTATGATAATTCATCTTGCTTGCGGTTGCCAAACTGCTTAGCGAGTCCTAACCTGGCAAAATATAGCAGAAGGAAGAAGGAATAAGGCTTTAGTTACCGAGGAGAGAAGTCCTTTCAATTTCGGTAACACTGGAAGGATGGGGAGTCGGAAGTGGGGAGTGGGGGAATGTGGAATCGTGCGACCTTGACTTTATCATTCCCACCCAACCGGAAAAAATATCAGAAGCAATCTTCAGCAATATCAGCAACAGGCTTTCCGGCTTGTTCCATAATAAAAAATAATTCTTGTGGGCCGTTTCTGCGACGCCGCCCATAAAAAGCTGATTGAAAATGCTGCCACATTTGAGTCCTAAACGTCGGGCGCGCTTGCTATAGTTAAAAAAAAATTATCTTTTCTACAAATCAAATAGGATTGCTATATCAAACTATAGCAATCCCTAGAATTTAACAATTAGACGAATTTGACATCTAACTAAAGGTAGATTAATTTTATATTAATTAAAAAAATTACCGCGATCGCAGCACAAAAACCCAGCCATCACAGAACTAATCAGCCATTTCTAATTGCGAGATTGCATAGCGGGCGACAGCCAAACTAACTCTGGCTTGTTCTATTTCCGACAATTGGGCCCAAGGTCTTTTAGTCGCCATGACCAATTCCCCCCCTTCCGAATCAACATCTCGCATGGCATAAGCCAAAGGACGTGCCAACACCTGCAAATCTTCCTCAGCCCACTGAGGCAAAATATCTAAGACGCACTCTACCATCTGGTCAGCTAAAGATTGATACTTAACTGTTGCGTTTTGCACGCTTTGAGCAATGCGGGCCAGAAAATCTTGAGGAACGCGAGCAAATTTTTCGTGCAAAGACTTTTGCAGAGCAGTCGTCAGCCAAACTTGTTCTAATTGCGAGAATAAAGCTTGCGACTTCAGGGCAATATCGCTATCGCTGAAGGAATCAGATAGCGCAAATTCCTGCTCTAGGGCAGCCAAATAAGATTCTGATTCAAGCTGTGCAGGATTCCAGGGATAAGCAACGTCAGTCTGAACTATTGTGGCGAGAAGTTCCATCTGGGCCTGAGTTTGTGAGTCGCGAAAATATTCAGAATCAGGAGATTGGGTAGCCATGATGTAATACCTCAGGGGGAAAAAGAAAATATAGAAGGGGGACTGTGCCAAGAGCTAGTTGGGAGCTATCAGTGGTAAGTAACTCTTTTAAATTCAGATTGGAGACTCAACGCCCAGAACTTTGCTGTGCCACTCGCCGCTTGCCTTCCTTAGCTACACGCGCACCTTAATTCGTTCCGCAATCAGTCTCACTGTAGCCCGAAGTTTTGGGAACCTCAATAGTGAACTCAAAAATCTGACCTTGAGAACTGCCAAATTTTAGCTGAGTCCCGCTGCGTAGCAGCAATTCTTGGTGGTGAACTCTCTGCCATCCATCAGAGCCCAAAACTAGAGTCCCGTAGCGAGAAAAATCGCGCAGGAAGTAGCTAGGTTCTTCCCGGCTATCTCCGATCGTGTTTCGGCAGAAAATCTCGGCGTGTTTTTGAGAAACCCACTGTTCTCGAATCACTACGTCGTTTTCTTCCCAGCGTCCGACTCGAACCATACCTGCGCGAATCGGCCAAACCTGATTGGTCGATTCGGTGGATTTGGCATTTGGTCGATCGCGCCCCCGCAAATAAGCACAAGACGGCAAGCGTCCCAGCCAAGTAGAAGAATTTAAAGGCAATTCAGTTTTCAGGTCATCTACCGGCTCAGTTAGCTGACCGTCAAACTCAGGGTGCATATACAGCACAGGCAGCGTCCAAGCCGGTTGATTGAACTTGTAAAGCGTTAGTAACTGCTGTCTGGCGACGGCGACGGCCCGGTCGATCGACATCCGTCCGGCCAAAGCTTGGGCAAAAGTTTGGATAAAACTCAGGGCCTCGCGATCGGCGATCGAGTCCCGCATCCCCAACACCGCCGGCACGCCGTGATGGATCAGTACCTCAGCCAAACTGCTGCGGGCGATCGCCTGTTGCTGGCCGTTAGTTGAGTGCACCATCTCCACCGCCGGCTGAGCTCCCCAGCAGGCATTAAACACCGCCAGAGTCACGCGGCACCGAACTAATACCTGAGCCAGTTCAGTACCGTTAATCGCAGTGTCCGGCCCCAAAAACAGCAAACCGCCGTCGGGGCCCGGTATCCCGTGGCCGGCGTAAAACAGAATGTTGTAAGCTTGCGTTTCCAGCCGAGAAATTAGTTCTGCCGGAGTAGGTTCGATCAGAGTATCGACGCGAGTCGGAACGCTGATGTCAAAATATTTGCCGCTGTCGTCGGTTTGAAAAGCACTTTCCAGAACGCCCGCTAAGGCGAGTGCTTCTTCTCCCAACTGCAAATGACCGTTATTGCTGTTGGAAAATTGAGAATTAGCACCGCCTGGTTCTGCTTGTCCCAACACTAGCAAAATGTTGAGCGACTCCGCAGGCTGCAGGGGTGGCAAAGGTTCAACATTGCTGGTAGTGCGGCTGAACAGCAGTTGCTGCGACAGAGAAATTGCCGGTTGACCGGCTTGAGGCTGCATAATTTCCCAAGGCAAAGCAATTAAATACGGTTCGCGCAAGTCTATGCGTACTCGCAGGGGTACATTTTGCCCGATCGCAATACCTTTACTCTCCTGGAGACTACCCTGAATCGGCCCTTCAAACAGCCACTGCCAAAGATTAATCCCCAAATGCTGCATCAGGCGACTGCTGTAGCTTGCCGGTGGCCGAGGCGGATGCTGAGCCCCCTTGTCGCCCCTCTCCCCTTGACCGAGGTGGAGCGGCACAGAGGGCGTTGCTGGAGCGAGGTCTAGCGACTGAGGACTTCGTTGTTCAGCTTCTGCCAATATATTCTGGTTGTTTTCCGGCGAGACGAAACTGCCATCAGGATTTAGGGGCAATTCGTGAATTGTCCCGGAGGGCGAAAACATTTCCTGCCAAGCTTTCCAAGATTGGGAGAGGGTATCGGGCCACATACAATCGTGGTGAACGTACCCGCTGGGATAAGGAGCTTGTAGAACCCAAGTGGCAAAATGGTTTGCCCCAGCGGTTCTCAGGCGAGCGATCGCTATACTGAGGCAAGGACTTTCAGGGCGCGCCATTCACAACTATCGACTCTGGATATAGGGTTGGATTGAGTTTATCTATTCGTAGTTTATCGGGTTTGGGGTGCGATCGAGTGCGTGAGATTGCTTTGGCAGTTTTTACTTTTACTTAGTGTCCAAAAATTTATCTATGCTCGGTAAATCTACCCAAGTGCCCGTAGCATTCGACTCTTGGGTCAAATCCATCAACAACTGCGAGTAAACCCCTTCTCTGAGGGACGGTATCAAAGATTTACCCGCATCTATTGCTTCTACCCACCTATCTATTACTCGAATAAACGGTGCAATTCTCCCGTCTGGATATACTTGAGGAAACTCCAATCTTTGAGGAATTTTGATTTCAGCTAAAGGTTCTCCACCTTGGGAACCCCACAAGCGAAATCCGTGGACGTAATCTTGCTGGTTGTCGCTTCCTAACACCAACGTACCCTTACTCCCGTATATTTCCACCCAGTGTCCCCGCCCTTGATAAGTAACAGAACTCAAACAAACTTGACAAGGCGTTCCCCCGGCTAATTCCAACATCAACGTGCAAGAATCATCGGCATCAACTAATTTTAAATTTCCCGAATCATTTGGATCTGGGCGCGCCGAAATTCCTGTTATCAATTGCCCAGAAAGCCTCTGCGGCGGGTCGAACAGCCAGCTAATATAATCAAAAACGTGAGAACCTGTCGCGCCCAAAACTCCGCCGCCTCGCTCTTTTTGCGCGTACCAATTCCAAGGGCGAGTAGCATCAGCACGGCTCGATACCAGCCAATCAATTTTAATTAAACGCTTTTCTCCCACATATCCTGCTGCCAATAATTCTGCTAGCATTTGCCATGCGGGGATGAAGCGAAACTCAAAGTCCATTGTGGCAATTGCTCTGCCACCACCCTTTTTTAAATCTGTTTGAGATTCGTTGTTTGCCAAGCGGTAAAGTTCCCGGGCTTCATTTGCTGTCAGGGCTGTGGGTTTTTCTAATAATAAATGCTTGCCTGCTTCCAAGACAGTTTTTGCCATTTCAAAATGCAAAAATGGTGGCGTGGAAATGCTGACGCCTGCTACTTCTGCAATGGCTACTATATCGGCGATCGAGTCGCAAGCGTAGGGGATATTGTGGGTAGAGGCGAGATCCTTTGCTTTGTCTAAATTCCGGTGGTAAACAGCCACAACCTCTGTCCGGTGATGGGCTTGGAATCCGGGAATGTGCACTTTTTGACCGAAACCTGTACCGACTACTGCAACGCCTATTTTTGACATAATTTAATAATTGGGAATTGGGAATTGGGAATTGGGAATTGGGAATTGGGAATTGGGAATTAGTAGCAACTAACAAATAACTAACGACTGCAACATCTGCCTGACGTTCGATAATTAATCCGTGTATCTGTGTCCTCATCTGTGTCGTGCTTGGCTTCTTCCCTCATCCTTCATCCTTCTTCCTTCTTCCTTCTTCCTTCTCCACCCATTCAATTACTTGTTTGCCCAAACTAACGCCGTCAAACAAGTCAATTTCTCTGATCCCTGTAGGGCTGGTGACATTAACTTCTGTGAGATAACCGCCAATAATATCAATGCCGACAAAGTACAGTCCGTCCCGTTGCAGCACGGGTTCTAACTGAGAGCAAATTTGCAGTTCGCGATCGGTAATTTCTGTTTTTGCGACTCGGCCGCCGACGGCCATGTTGCCGCGAAATTCATTGCCGGTGGGAATGCGGTTGATAGCACCGATTGGCTTGCCGTTCAACAATATAATCCGTTTATCTCCCTCTTTTGCTTCCGGCAGATAGGTCTGAACCATCACTGGAATTTGCCCTTGTTGAGTGCTAATTTCCACCAGGGAGTTGAGATTGCGATCGCCCGCTTCCAGAAACAAAATCCCCTCCCCAGCTTTGCCACCCAAGGGTTTAAGAACTGCCGCTCCTTTTTTCTCAACAAATTGCCGAATTACCTGTTTGTTTTGAGAAACAATTGTCTCCGGGATCGCTCCTTCAAATTGCAAAGCATACATTTTTTCATTCGCCGCCCGCAATCCTTTGGGACTGTTAACTACCAAAGTTTTAGTAGGATCGATGCCGTCTAGAAGGTAAGTAGCGTAGAGGTAAGGAATGTTGACTGGTGGGTCTGTCCGCATAAATACTGCGTCCATTGCTTCGAGAGGCTGCAAAGTAGGCTGTTCCACCTCGTACCAAGCCTCAGCAGCCTCCCAGCGTCCATCTACCACTTTTACTGGGGTCAGGGCTACCCGACTCAGCATTGCCCAGGTTTTGCCGCCGATGACGCTTAGTTCGTTGGCTTGAGTCGCCCAGACTTCGTGACCCAACTCTTGAGCGGCTTCCATCAGCGCTACGCTGGTATCGTGTCCTGGAATTAGTCGCGCGAGGGGATCGATGATGAATGCAAATTTCATTGTCAATTAAAATTAAGAATTGGTCGCAGGAAAATTTGGGCTAACTGAAAATTCGACAGGGAATGCCTCATTTTGCTGCTAGCAGCGGGTCTAGCTGGCCTTGAGCATCGAGTTTGTGGATGTCGTCGCAGCCACCTATGTGTTGGTCGTTAATGAATATTTGTGGCAGGGTACGGCCTCCGTTTGCTCGATCGCTCATTTGAGCCCGTGCTGCTTCATCTCCGTCGATCGCGTACTCTGTAAAATCAATCCCTTTTCGCTTTAGCAGTGCTTTGGCACGAACGCAAAACGGGCAGGTTCTCCAGGTGTAAATTTCTACTTTAGGGGTCATGGACGCTCAAGCAATAACAATATTTTTTAATTGTAATCTTAACCCTAGTGCGGACTGTTTTTAGTTCCTAGGCTGAAACCATTGATTTTTCGTTGGTAGTCAACTTGCCTTGGAGCCTTGAAAGCCTTATTATACGGTTGACTCTCAAAAGCTATCGGAAGGATTGATCTTAACCAATCTTAATTTTTATTTTTATTTTTATTTTTTAATTTTTATTATATATAGCAACCTTATCTTTGTTGGCACCGGAAGTTATTCATTGCTGAAACTCTTGCCGGGAAGTGAAATTGCCTTCTTGCTTCTTTTTTTACCCTGACTGAAGTCGCTATAGTTTTCTTCCTTCAACATCCGGCTCTATTTGCAGCGCACAAGCTAGGTGTGAAGTTATTTTTTATACAACTTTTTATTATTTTATATATTAAGTAAACAAATACCCATGCTTAAATAAACGGAGACAGTGGGAAGGCAAACAGGTTGGTCCTCAGCCTGTCTAGCGCTGCGGACCAACCTGCTTGTTTCGCTTTCTGCACGACGAACAGATCATTCCTGCACCTGTCAGTAGGACTGCGATCGCAGTACCTGGTTCAGGAATAGAAGTTGAGTTTCTCGAAGGTGTGGTTGTGTAGATTTTTTGGGACAAACTCGACTGCGGCGCCAATTGCGGGCTGGGTTCCGTTGTTGTTGATGTCTGGCTGGAGGCACAGGCACTAGAATAATTTCCCGGACCGCACACATCTACTGCTGCTGCCGGAGGGGCGGCAGCTAGATAGTAAAACGCTGTTGCCAGCGTGGCAGAGAGTCCAATTGCTAGTTTTGCCAGTGGCGTACACATAACTATTTAGTTAAACAGTGGTAAAATCGAAAAATAGAAATAGTCCTAGAGATTAGCGCTGTACGACGGGCAAGGGACGGGCAAGGATTTTAGAGTTCTTACAATAAATGGATGTATTCTCTCACGGACGTCTGTAAAAATAGTATAGCGCTTGAGGTGAGTGCCCAAACACTTTAATAATATTATTCTCTTTTACCTTGACATCCCGTACTGTGGTTTGCACAGCTAGTTTGCACAGGTAGTTTGCACAGAGTTAAGCAACATCATTATTTTTGCCACCTCTGAACCAACAGCCCTTACAGCCATTAACAAAGAGTCTTTTTACCTTGACTTTTTACCTTGACCGCGACCTCCGGAAATTAATTATTGAACCGATCGCAAAATAGAGATGCTGTATTGTACTTTGCAATGCACAATCTGACTACTCTTTTATAATCTCACAGTTCGACTAGATCTGTCCTCAGTATATGTACGTATATTCCCCCATGTCAACTATTCAAAAGGAATATTTAAGTATTTACCGAGGGTAGAGGGCGTATTGAATGAGCTGAGCTAGTCGATCGCGGAGAGTTTCCATCCCGAGACCTTTGGCCGCCGAAATAAATACGGCTTGAGGAAACTCTTCTCGGGCGAGAGCGAGAGTATCTTCATCTACGGCATCGATTTTATTAAAAACTACAAGGGCTGGCCCGGGAGTTACGGGCATATCCGCCAAAATATTCATGACCGATCGAATTTGGCTCTGCCACGCGGGATGGGAGAGATCGACCAGGTGCAGCAAAGCATCGGCGTCAGTGACTTCTTCGAGGGTAGCCCGGAAAGCGTCGATCAAGGCGGGGGGCAGTTCGCGAATAAAGCCCACTGTATCTGTGAGGACGATCGACAGGGGTTCCCCGGTGACGCCGGGAATGGTCAACCGTCGAGTTGTGGGGTCGAGGGTGGCAAATAACTGGTCGGCGGCGTAGACCTCGGAATTGGTGAGCAGGTTAAGCAGAGTCGATTTACCGGCGTTGGTGTAGCCGACGATCGCCACTGAGGGTACATCGTGATGATGGCGGTTCTGCCGCAGCCGAAACCGGTGCGCCAGCAGTTGATTTACTTCTTGCTGCAATCGAGAAATGCGTTTGGCGATCGTCCGCCGTTCGGTTTCTAGCTTGGTTTCCCCTGGGCCTCTGGTACCGATGCCACCACCCTGTCTCGACATTGCCTGACCGCGACCTCTGAGCCGGGGCAGGGCATACTCTAGCTGAGCGAGTTCGACTTGCAATTTACCCTCGCTCGATCGAGCTCTTTGGGCAAAGATGTCGAGAATTACCTCTGTTCGATCGACAACGCGAAGACCTATCTGAGTTTCCAAGTTCCGTATTTGTGCGGGGGCCAGGTCGCGATCGAATACCACGAGGTTAGCGCTAATCGTCTGAGCAGTGAGGGAAATTTCCTGAACTTTGCCTTCGCCGACCACTGTTTGCGGATGGGGGCGCGATCGTTTTTGGCGCACTGTTTGCAGCACCTGACCCCCAGCGCTTTCAACCAGCCGCGTGATTTCTGCGAGCCCGTCCTCAAACTCCAACTGAGTCATGTGCTGAGTCATTACACCTACCAACAGCACTTTGTCTTGGTCAGCATCGACCTGCTTTGCGACAAACTCTGCTTGAAACTCTGCTTCGAGTCCTTCCACCAAATCCAGAAAGTCTTGGTCGGCGAGTTCGTCCAAATTCAGCGGTTCTGATATTTTCCAGGGAAAGTGTTGAGTTTTGATTGTTGACTTTTGAATTGAAGACTCTTCTATTTCATCAGTTGCATCTGGTTCTAACTGAGCGCTCAAAACAGAGAACTCAAAATTTGGCTGGTCTCCCTGGGGTATCAGGTGAGCGAGATAAGTTTCTTGGATGTAACCAGTCGCACCGCCGCCGCGGCGCTGAAATCCTCCGCCGCTCAGTGTCAGCCAAACGAGGGCGTCCAAGCGCTGAATTGCCATTGCTGTGAGGGCTGCTTCGCTTGGGGTTTCTGGCTTGAGGTGGGTGGCGATGCAGCGAATGCCGCTGAGGCGACCTCCCCCGTAGCGGGGCAATTCTAGGGGCGCAATCTGCGTTTGGCGGGGTGTACCGACGCCGACGCGAATTACTTGTCCGCGGCGGTTGATGTAGGTGCAGATTGGTTTGTCTATTTCCGTGCTGATGGCGGCGACGCGCTGGGCGAATTCTGCAGTGGTGATGCGATCGCCCGGTAGTCGCTGGTGGTAAAGCTTTTCGAGTTGCTTGAGCTGGCTGGACTTTAAACCTTGAAGATTGCCGTAGATGGTTTCGATAACTGTTTCTCCCGATCGATCTGTTTATCTCTTATTTTAGTTAACTCCCGCGCTATGTGTTCGGCTTTTGAGTTTAAATTTACTAAATTTTCTTGCTTCTAGGATTTCGCGGATTCAGTCTGAGCGAGCTCAAAAACGGATACTTGCTTTCCGACAACAGTCGTGAGTCTGCCAAAATTTTAGAGCTTCCAGATTCATCTGTAGAGTAAATCTCAAATCTCAAATCTACTGACGAGTCAAAAGCGCCGTTGTTTGTCGCTGCAGCGCGATCGGGCTTGTCACAGTAGCAATCTCAACTGCCAGTTGTATTTAGTATCCAGAGATACAGGCGATCGCTGAAAAATCTCGCGAAACAAAACTTAACATTTTTTTTTCCGTTTCCAAATCCTCCTTTAGACTTGTGTGTATCTTGGGCCTAGAGACAGATAGCAAAGCAGAAATTAGGCCGCTACCATGAGAAGCGAAACATTGTTAAGGAATGTAAAAACATGGAAACTCGTCCTACTAACCTGCCTCCTACAGCTAATGCTTACAACGGCAAAGATCGGAATGCCTTTTTGTTTGGCTTCAACCCGCAAGCAGAACTTTGGAACGGTCGCTTAGCGATGATCGGTTTCTTAGCTTATTTGCTCTGGGACGCCGCTGGATTTAGCGTTCTCCGTGACATACTTCACTTTCTGCCTACCTACATTGCTCAGTAATGAGTAGCGGTATTTCCTGTCTGGCAGCGTGAGTAAATGCCACCACTGCCAGACAGGCTAAAAGTTACAAATGGCAGCGAGTATGGTTTGGTTCCTTTGTATCTTTCGTTACTTTTGAATGGCATTAAAAGACTTCTTGCTGTAATTCGATGATTAGGGGTGGGGGCGCTGTCGCTGGCGCGGTGAATATTAATAGCAACAGATATTTATTGCGTAAAGGCGATCGCCCCTGCTGTATTTTTGGCAATAAATCTCATCGAGCATTTCTGATAATTTATGAATAATAGGAGCATCAACGATGATTAACTCAAATTTACTGGCAGTAGTAGAATCGACTTTGGCTGACACAGCATCAGGAAATTGGCAAAAACCAATAGTGATGTTTGTTTGCAATATATTAGCATTGCTAGTTCTCAGCCGCCGAATTTGGCATCCCCACGTCGGACCGAAAATGCCTCTACCCTTCCCCTCTTTGTTCAACAATGTTAGCGTACCGGCATTTTTGGCTTGCATGAGCGCAGGTCATTTGCTCGGAGCATTCATGATTTTGACCCTCAACATCGACAAGTATTTTTAGTATAAATGGTGTCGCTTTTGTGATGATTGATTGCTAAATTTTTTAGTAGCTTAAAAAGCATCAAAAAGATGGTAGGGGTGAGTGCTTGTCACTTACTCCTAATTTTAATTTTTGCGAGCCAGTGACGTAGAAATCGTTTTTTTACCAGGCACCTACAACTAATGGGACTTACAGCGGTTCCCGCTGTTATGAGGTACAAATGCCCAGATTAATTTGACTGAATCTGTGCATTCAAAACCTTAGAAATTCGATCGCGCGTTTCCTCCAAATGAGCCCGCGTATAAGCATCAGCATTCCGATCCAAATTCCGAATACTCTTGCTCAAACCCTCCCGCAACTGCCGCAACTCGTACCAAGCCAAACTCCGCGCATCCTCTGGAACACTCGTTTTTCGCAGCACCATTCCGATCAAGATTGCTAAATGTTCCCGCTGCAAAGAACGCCTAAAAGTTGAAATTTGCATCTTCTTTTCCGGCTGCAAAACCTCTTGCCAGATATCCTTTTGCACAGTATCCAACACTTCCGGCAACCTCAAAGCAGTTTCCGGCGCCGATTTCAACTCCGCATCCCGCAGCCTCGCCAGCCTCGTCGGAGATAGCAAAACTCGCAACACAAACCGCTGCAAAAAAGTAATTCGATCGCCGATCGGGTAATCTAGAGGAAACACCAAAGCCGGACTTCCCCAGTGATCCCAGCGCGAAGGCGCCAATTTGTTGAGCAATTCCGGGGCAAAACTAAACGCATCCGGTGCAAAAACGTACTTCTCTAATGTTGCTAAAGCTTCTCGCTGCTGAGAAAGTTCGATCGGCACAAACGGCAACTTCGCATTAGTATCTCCAGGGCGAATCCGACTAAACGACTGTCCCCCCACATACAAAGTAGCATTCATCACTTGGTTGACATAATACCCGAACACCGAATCAAACATCACCCGCAGTTCGTTATAACCGTCTTCCCCAACCGGAATTCGCTTTTCTAAACGCTTCCACATCGCCCTAGCATTATCCAATTGCCATTGCGAATACCTCAGCATATTAGCGCTGAGATCGAAAGTATTTGCAGCGGGATCGAGATCGACAGAATCCTCATCCGGCGCGTAAGCTAATTGGGCTTGGGCAGCGCGACTGGCAATTTGTTGCAGCGCTGGTAAGTCGCTGTTCGGGTTTACGCCGCCAATCACCTTGTAACCGTACTCGATCGCCCAATCGTCATAAGGCCCTACAATCGTTGGATAATAGTCGCCCTGCACAGTTCCGGCAGGTGCCAAATTAATCGGTACATAATCCATCACCGACGCAATCATACCTTGCGTGCGAGTTACCTGAGTATTGTTCAAATCCTCCGGTTGCAGCATCGTACTCCCGTGAAAATTGTGCCTCAAACCAAGAGTGTGACCGACTTCGTGCGCCGCCAAATATCTGATATATTGATTAACATAATTGTCAATCGCCCCACTGCTAGGCGCTGCATTTTGCAACAGATCCATCGACATTGCCCCCATCGCAAACTGGCGGCTCGATTCCAACCCAAAACACATATCCGAACTCGACATCAACCGCGATAAAGGCGAGCGCTTTTGCTCTTGGTATCTTTCTACCAAAGTCGGCAAATCATCAGCCATTCCACCTTGAGCATTTTCCCCGCTGCTTTTTCCTAAATCCCCATTTTCTAGCACATTCAAATAGCGAGAATACATCCCGAACTGACAGGGATTGGTATTAGAACCGTTTCGCCCTTGAAAACTCTTAGATAGCGATCGATTTTGTTCCACCAAAGACCGATAGCCCTGTTTGATTTCCCGTACAACATTAGCATCCAACAGAATGTCAGCATCCAATATTTCCCCCGTCAGCGGGTTAGTGCGAGACGGCCCAATGCCGGCAAACTGAGGCTCAAAAGAACTCGACCAGCGGATAGTATTGTAGCGAACGTCAGCCGGGTCCCATTTAGCATTGTCCGGCATTTGTTTGACCTGAATTGCCTCAGTAAAACCTGCCTTTTCAAAAGCTTTGTTCCACTCCAAAACGCCCTCGCGAATTGCGTTTCGGTATTCGGGAGGCACATTATTTTCAATCCAAAAGACGATCGGCTGCACGGGAGGCGACATCGGCGCCGTCGGGATTTGCTTTTGCAAATGCCAGCGATTGATATAGCGCACAAAAGGCTCCCGGCTATTCTTGTCAGAAAAGTCCTTATATGCTGTGAGGAAATAGCCTACTCGCTCGTCCGCCAGTCTGGGGCGGTAGCCGTTATTTAGCGGCACTTCCGAGAAACTGTAGTGAATGCGGAGGTTAAAAGCCCGACTGTCAGGAACCGAAGGTAAATAGTTAAGTTCACTGTCATTATCGCTAGAAAAACCATAGACAGAAGCAATTTCCACATTCAGCGGAAACGCTTTAACATCTTTAAAAGAAGACTTGTCTGCATCGATCGAGTAAGAAGCGCCCAAAAGCATCGGCAAAATCGCTTTTACCCCTGGTAAATCGCGTTTTTCGCTCATCAGCAAATCTCCTAAATCGATTAGCAGAGTTTGTCTTTGCGGATGAATGCTTTTGAGAGGCAAAGAATAGAGAATCGAATCACTAAATCCCCGTGCTACCGAACCTGCTTGCGGGTCGCCCGGACTTGTGCGAAAATTTATATTTGGTATCACAAACTGCACGTTATTTTGGACGCGCCGCAGTTGAAACAAGAAATCGCCGATCGGCATTCCGCTCAAAATGCCCGATTCTCCCAAACCCGATGCCAATGTCACAAAGCAGAGGAACTTTTTGTTGAGTTGTTCCGGTTTAATTTCCAAATATACTTTATCAGTGGCTTGATTGCGGTAAAGAGTAAATAATCCCTCTAACTGTTGTGCGTCTTTAACCACCTGTTCAAAAGGTGCCAGAGTTGGCTGTTCGCTACTTTGTTCGTTGCTGGGGGGCCCAGAGGATAAAGCTAAAGGTAAAAAGAAACCTTTATACAAACTGAAGCAGAAAAATGCTAAAGATAATATAAAAAATATCAAAGGCAGATTTTTTCTAGGATTTTTTATCTGTGTATTTTTGCTATTTTCAGGAAATATCAATCTTTTCATTTTCAGTATTTAGCCGCCGGAAAGAATAGTTTTGAGATCGTCGCGCAGCACTGGCCACGCTGGACCCCTTTAACTTCTAAAATAACTCAAAAATCAAAAGTCAAAACTACTGTTTCGCCGGCCAGGGAATCATGGGATCTTGAGCCAACCGCTTAGACACTGCAACTGCACCGTAACGGTTGAGGTGGCTGGGGTCGGAAAAAGATTCCCGCGCCTGCGGCCACAATAAACTCTTATCTAGGAAAATTAGTCCGCTTTGGGCTGCTAATTCTTGCATATATTGCCGGAATTCTTGTTCGTAACCTGTCCGCACCGGATCTAAATAATCTTCAGTCAGAGGCATATTCACAAACACGAGATTGATGTTGCGAACCTTGGTAAATTCGATAAGATTTTTGAGTGCTAGAGCTTGTTCGCCAATCAATTTAAAATTTTGATAATCGGAGTCGTAATAACCAGATACTTTCGGGTGCTTCTGAAAGTATGTTTCGGGATTGAAGCGTATATCGATCGGCAAAAAGCCATTTGGTTGATACTCGCTGACTGGTTTACTCGCACCGGTTGGCTGGGCATTTTCCGTTGTTTGTTCGCCCAGGGCTGCGGTTTGGGGGCTGTCGGTTGCAACAGGAGCTGATGGATTAACGATCGATCGCAAAAACCCTTTAAGTCGATCGCGCTTTTTATAAATTGCAGAACCCTCAACCAACTTGTGACTCACCAATTGCTGAACGTTAGCTTGAGTTTGTCCCAAATTGTTCACCAATTCAGTGGCAGTCGCCACCGGATTGTTGGCGCTTTCCTTCGATGTTTCGGATTCTAATTGATTGGTGCGGATCAGAAAACTACCCCGGCTCAATTGCCTGTAACCTTCCGAAGAAGCGATCGCACTAAAAGTCAAATCCGGCCGCCCGCTGTTGAGAGCCCTCGCCCCGTCAGCCAACACCAACAATTTCGGCAGTTGTTGCGGCGGCAAAATCCGGCGGATGATCGAATCTACAACCTGGAGAGTAGCTCCATTAACCCCAAAATTATAAGCCCTCAGCCCCGGATACCCCGAAGCTGCCAAAGCTGTTTCCAAAACCGCCGGATCGATGCCCCGCAGTGCCCTCGAACTACCGACAATTAAAATATCCGGCGGTTTTTTGTGCAGGTGAATGTACTCTTGATAGCGCGCTATCTGATCGTCAAGCTGCTCGCTCCTCAAAGTCGGGAACACCGGAGGAGCAGAAACATCAGCTACAGGAACGCTAGTATTTCCCGGTTTCGTAAACCCAGAGCCATTGAAAGCCTCTTGCTGGTTCGCTTCCGGCGACGGTTGCAACGGAATTCGAGGTAAATTCACCTCATCAGCAGGGGGAACGGGGTTCGCGGTTTCGTTCGGAAGTCGGGCTGTAACGTCGCCCAAAGCCTTGGGAGCTGAATTTTGACAATTTGGCCCGCTGCAAACTTCGGAGGCGCTAGGAGCTTGAATGACCGTCGCAGATTGCAGAAATAGACCGAGCAGCCAATCGGTATTGAAAGTCAGCACACAGCCAGCGATCGCCCAAATCAAAGCCATGCCCGCCGCGCGATCGGCTCTCACGCCCCCCGGCGCCGCAGCATTCGTTGATAAACCATCGTTGGGAACAAACAAACCCGAAGCGACAAGCGGTTGCACCGCAGCTTGAACTAACTGCTCGCCCAGATTGTATCCGGGGAGTCGGATTTTGAAACGGGGCCGCCAGGAATTGGGCACCGGAGCATCGAACACCAAATTGTCGCCCAAACCCGAAAAACTCCCATCCTCCGCCGGCGCAAACTCCGGCACCGGTTCCTTTTCCAAGACAGCCACTTGGGAGGGAGCCGGTGCGGGTGCCGCTGATTCCTCGTCAACAGCGGTTCTGAGGTCGATTGCGTAGCGCCACAGGGGCAGTTTCTGGCCTGCGCGGCGTCCGTAGACTCGCACCCCTGCCACTCCCGGAATTTGTAAGTGCCGCAAAAATTTCGCCACCGGCGGGCCTACCTTCGACTGAGAAGGGCAAGTCAGAGCTTCTGTCATGACGTGCAGCACGTTGGCTTTTTGCAGCACGACAGCCCGAATCCCTCCTGTTTCCAGCTTGCGTTTGAGATTGGGGTTGAGCAACCTGTTCAATAAAAAAGTCAAAGCTAATTGGTCACCCTCGATCGCCAGCGTTCTAGCGTTTGCAGCCAAGTCGGGGTGGTGGGCGGCAGGCAAGTCTACCCAGTCTATCCACACCGGGGACTCCGGCGCCGCCTGAGAGTCTTTGGCTGGTTCTACGCCGTAGATAGTAGCTGCGCGGATGCCTTGGGGTGCAAAGGAGGCTAACAAAGGGGCGATCGCGTCGGTGGTTTGGTGCTTATCCGGGTATTCTTGCCGTTTAGGCTTTTGTCCTTTTTTGGCAGTTTTGCTGCAAAACAGGTGGAGGGTTGCTTCTTTGAGGGTGGCCCGCACTTCGACTCTCGATGCAGCCAAGTGTTGATTTAGCAGTTTGGCGATCGACTGTACGTCTCCCCACCTAGCCCATTCCTTGAGAATTTTGTCCGGCGAAGTCAAATCCACCCGCAGCAGCCAGTCCGGCTTCGCTTCGCCACTGACTTGGCTGGCGATCACGGCTTCGCGGAAATCCTCTAGTTGCAGTTTCCGCAGCCGGCCGGCGATGGGTTCGGCCAGCAATGAGGGGTCTGGGCTGTAAGCTGACTCGCACAGCACCAGCAGTCGGCGTTCCTTGGGCTTGATATTTTCCGGCGCATTCACCGGCAGGGTTTCCCGGCTGGTTTTGAGTTCTTTTTCGCGAATGCTTACTTTCACCGAAACTCCCATCGGGCCGAGGATTTCGCTGAGATAGCTGGCGATCGCATCTGGATAGCCCCGGCGCGCCAACGTTTCCGGCGAAACCGTTAATGTTCCATCGCGAGCGCCCTCGCCTGAGTCGGCTTCGGGGGATTGAATCAAAGCCACCGCGCCACGGTTAGCTTTCTGCTGCGGGGGAACGGCGGAACTAAAAGCTTCCCGCGTCGCAGCAGCCGAAGTGTCGATCGTCACGGGGGAAGTTTCAAAAGCTTCTGGGTATTGAATGCGGGAGGCGATGGGCAGACTGTCGGCGTCAAAATCCAGTTCTTCCCGTACTTGCGGCGGGTGGGCTGCTGTTTCTACTGGTTTTGGTGTCTGTTTGAGTTTCTGGTTGTCATTCTTAAATTTGCCGAAAAATCCGCCTCTTTTAGGGCTTGCGGGCGTTTCGTCGGGGGAACTCGCTGGCGGCGGCACTTCGGCAACTTTTGGTTCCGGTTGCTGTGGCTGTTGCTGTTGCTGTCGCTTGGGACTGCTGCAATCGAGCCGGACTGTCCAGTCATTTTGTCGGGAACCGATTTTGCGGCCGCACAGAAACAACTGGTAAATTTTAGGTCGATCGGGCAGCAGTCGCGTTAAATCCGTGTGTTCGAGGGCGTTGGTAAATCTCGCCGTCACCAATTCTTGAGACGGACACTGCGCTGCTTCGCACAAAATGTGCAGGTGATTTCCCCGCAAACGCGCTTGTACTTGAACTTCGGGAAGCCCTAAAGCTTCCCCGGCCCACTGCGAGGCGCTCGATCGATTGTCTGCCAATATGCTCCCGTTCGCATTCAACATGAAACTCTAAATTTTGCCAAAGCTGGTTTTGTTTTCTAGAAATAGCACAGTTACAGATTTTACCGACAATTATTTGATTTGCCGAGCCTCACCGTTTTGTCTGGTTTAAGCCATGCTGGACTTAGTGTCTTGCCTTGTATCCCCTCGGCTTCGAGCCGTTGGTGAATATTTTTTTGATAATACCTCGACATTTTGGCACACATATGTCCAACTTAAGCCAAGCAACAAGTTATTCGTCATTAGTCATATCGTTTCCGTTTGCATCCGAATAATAATTATTTTCGGACTGTAGTGCTGTGGTTTCGCTGGGCTACGTGGAGAGAGGCGCACGATCGATATCATTCGGGGAGTATGCCGATTTTATACAAAACGTTTTTTCGGAGTGCGAGCTTAAGATCTCGCGAGAAGATATTTATAGACTTGGCTGCGCGGGGACGATCGCTTGCAGGATATCATTCCGATGTCACCCGATTTGAGTTCAGAAGTCATTAGTCAGAAAGCAGCGGTCAAGATGATTATTTGCCTTGTAAACTGAGGATTACGGATTGACACAGGAGAAATTTATGCCGTCGGAAAACCAAGACTTGCTCAAAAATAAAACACCTAACAGTCCAAAGTTGCCAGTTCCCTCAGACATTTTATTGAGCTTGGTCGCCTTACCCATGCTAGGCGGGTTGGTGGTGGCTAAAGCTGCTGCTGAGTTTGTTGCGTCGATCGGCGTTGAAAGCGAAGAAGTCTTTCGGGGGTCGCGCCTCCCCGTGCTCAACTTTCCTCAATCACACGACTAGAAAGACCAAGGAAGGATGCTGCAGCTAGAAGTTTAATTTTTTGACCCCGCCTAAAAAGGGATACTAGCCCCCGACTCCTGTCGTGGAGAGATAAAAATTTTCGACCCTAGTTTAACTTCCCAGATTCATCTTTGGAGTAAATCTAAAATTGTTCGACTGAGCGCGACTCAACTGAGCGCTCGCCGAACGTCTCAGGCTGAGCGTCTAAAATCTAAAATCGCAAGTCAACTGATATGAAAGCTTGACAATAGGTACAATCTGTGGCCTAAGAATTAATCTTTCCTTATACTTTGTACATAAGTGCCTTCTACTTTCTACGTTGCAATAAGTTGTCTCAAATTTGACTGCAAACAAAAGTGTTTTAGGCGAAACTAAACCATACAATTTTCTTGACACCCGCAGCTATTGAGGAACAGCCCGATGAGTTCAGTCCTCCAGTCTTCAGAACAGGCTATTGATGCAACATCTATTTCCTATTCTCCCGCTTACTCAAAATCAGACCTGTTTCTGCGCAATCGCCTCAAAGTAGTAGAGGACTTGTGGGAATCGGTGCTGCGACAGGAGTGCGGGCAGGAATTGGTGGATTTGCTCCAACAAATGCGATCGGTCAATTCCGCCGAGGGACAGGCCACTCACTTTCGCGAGTCGAATGTCGTACAGCTAATTGAAAAGCTCGACCTTAACGCCGCCATCCGCGCCGCTCGCGCTTTTGCACTGTATTTCCAGTTAATCAACATAGTCGAACAGCACTACGAACAGCGAGACCAACAGCTAGCTTACACTAGCAGCAACGACGCTGGTGGGCGGATGTTTTCTAAGCTGCCTGGACAAGCAACGGATGCCCCCGATCGCCCGAGGCACAGGGAAGGCCCAGACCCCGCCCAAACGCCTCTGAGCAAGGCAGACAGCAGCGAGACGATCGCTCGAGATGCCGGCACTTTTCACCAACTTTTCCCGATGCTGCTGCGCTTGAACGTGCCCAGCCAGCAAATTCAGCGCTTGATCGATCAGTTAGACATCCGCTTGGTATTCACCGCTCACCCGACGGAAATTGTCCGCCACACGATCCGCACCAAACAGCGACGAATGGCGAAGATTCTCCAACAGCTAGACCAAGTTGACGAGAAATTTCAGGTGCTCGGGGCCGACTCTCAAAGCCCTTACCCGGTGTCTTGCTGGGAAGCGGCAGCTCTCCAAGAGCAACTGATGGAAGAAATTCGCCTGTGGTGGCGCACTGACGAACTGCACCAGTTCAAGCCGACTGTTCTCGATGAGGTGGAGTATACTCTGCACTACTTCGATGAAGTGCTGTTTGATGCTATTCCCGAACTCTACCACCGCCTCAAGCAGGCTTTGCACGCTTCTTACCCTTATCTGAAACCGCCTAGTTACAATTTTTGCAAATTTGGTTCTTGGGTTGGTTCCGACAGGGATGGCAACCCTTCTGTGACTCCGAAAGTTACTTGGCAAACAGCTTGTTATCAGCGCCATTTGGTGCTGTGTAAGTACATCAACGCCGTGAAACGCCTCAATGAACTGTTGAGTTTGTCGCTGCACTGGAGCGACGTGCTGCCGGAATTGCTCGAATCCCTCGATCGCGACAGATCGGAATTTCCGGAGGTTTACGAGCAGTGGGCGATCCGCTACCGCCAAGAACCTTATCGGTTGAAGCTGGCCTACGTGCTGCAGCGGCTGGAAAATACGCGCGATCGCAATTGGCGGCTCTACAAAGGAGACGAGTTGCAGCGGGAACGCGAAGCTTTGTCAGAAAATCCCGGAATGACAGGCCTTTATCGATCGGGCGCTGACTTTTTAGCCGAGCTGCAGCTCATCGAGCACAATTTAGTGGAAACAGGTTTGAGCTGTCGGGACTTGGAAAATCTGCTCTGCCAAGTAGAAATTTACGGGTTTAATTTGGCTTACCTAGATATTCGCCAAGAATCAACAGTACACTCCGACGCTTTGAGCGAAATTGCTGAATACTTGCAAATTTTGCCCAAGTCTTACAATCAAATGTCGGAAGGCGATCGAATTATTTGGCTGGCAACGGAACTGCAAACTCGCCGCCCTTTAATTCCAGCAGAATTACCCTTTTCTCCCAAAACTTGCGAGACGATCAATACCTTCCGAATATTGAGGCAAATGCACCAGGAGTTTGGTCCGGAAATTTGCCAAACATACGTGATCAGCATGAGTCACGATGTCAGCGATTTGCTGGCGGTTTTGTTGTTAGCAAAAGAAGCAGGACTTTACGACCCGGCGACTGGAATTAGCAGCTTTCAAGTAGTTCCTCTGTTTGAAACGGTGGAAGATTTGAAAAAAGCGCCTGCAGTAATGCAGCAGTTATTTGAATTACCGCTTTATATGGCTCTACTAACAGGAGGATACGCGCAGGAATTAGCGGAAAAAAGTGCAGAAAATATCCAAGGTTCAATTGAAACTCTCAAATTGCAAGAGGTGATGCTGGGATATTCGGACAGCAATAAAGATTCGGGTTTCCTCAGCAGCAATTGGGAAATCCACAAAGCTCAAAAGGCTTTGCAAATGGTTGCGGAAAAATACAATGTAGAGTTGCGGATTTTTCACGGCCGAGGCGGTTCGGTAGGGCGCGGCGGCGGCCCTGCTTACAAGGCTATTTTGGCTCAGCCTGGAAAGAGTATTAGCGGGCGAATTAAGATTACTGAACAAGGCGAGGTTTTGGCTTCTAAATATTCTTTGCCGGAGTTGGCGCTTTACAATTTAGAAACGGTAGCGGCGGCGGTAATTCAAGCTAGTTTGCTGCACACTGGTTTCGATGGCATCGACCCTTGGAATGAGATTATGGAGGAGTTGTCGGCAAGATCGCGATCGCACTACCGCCATTTAATTTACGAACAGCCGGATTTAGTCGATTTCTTTCACCAAGTTACCCCGATTCAAGAAATCAGCCAGTTGCAGATTAGTTCTCGCCCGGCCCGGCGGGGTGGTAAAAAAGATATCAGCGGTTTGCGAGCAATTCCGTGGGTTTTTAGCTGGACTCAAAGCCGCTTTTTGCTGCCTTCTTGGTACGGTGTCGGCACAGCTTTGCAAGAGTTTTTGCTGGAGGAACCGGAAGAACACATGAAACTTTTGCAGTATTTCTACTTGAAGTGGCCGTTTTTTAGAATGGTAATTTCTAAGGTGGAAATGACGTTATCTAAGGTGGATTTGCAAATTGCAGAACACTATGTGCAAGAGTTAGCTTTGCCTGCTGACAAGGAGCGTTTTCAGACTTTATTCGAGCAAATTGCTGCGGAATTTCACTTGATTCGGGGTTTGGTTTTAACTATTACCGGACACCAGCGTTTGTTGGACGAAGATCCGTCGCTGCAGCGTTCGGTGCAGTTGCGAAATGCGACGATTGTGCCTTTGGGTTTGTTGCAGGTTTCGCTGCTGAAACGTTTGCGGCAGCACGGTAGGGGCGGGGTTCCAGGGGTGATTCACTCGCGTTACAGCAAGGGTGAATTGTTGCGGGGAGCTCTGCTGACGATTAATGGCATTGCTGCAGGGATGCGGAATACCGGCTAGGGAAATAGTTTTGAGTTTTGAATTAGTGGTAAGGTGCGCCGCAGCGCACCTTGCTACTGGTAGTTTCAGAATTCGCGCGATCGCCGATTGTAGTCACAGCCATAGAAAACTGTTCGCTATCCTAGCTGAGATTTTTTTATGTCTAAACGCAAACAGTCTGAAGGTTGTCGCCCGATGCTGCGGCGCACTTTTTTATTTTTAACGGGCATAGCTTTGGCGCGGGTTGCGGCTGACTATTTTGCGATCGCCCAAAACCGAGATAGTTTCTTGACTTTCGCGGGTCAACTTTGGCAAAAGTCACTCGCTTTTTTATCAAGTATACAATCAAATCAAACTCCTCCACATCTGCCCAGCAATCCCGTTGTAAAATCAGCAAAAACCAATCAACCTCTGCCGAGTAATCCTATTGTAAAATCGCCCGAAAATTCTTCTGCTGTGCAGCCGTCTCAACCTCAAATTATTAAACGTTCTGCTAAGCAAGCAAAACCTGTAAAAGTCAGCAGAAAAACTGTAGCTGGCGCAAGTTTTTATCTCACAACTATTGACCTCGCAGACCCGGAAATTTATCTCACAATTGGCTTAGCTAATGATGCAGCTTTTGCAAATACTTCTAAAGTAACGCGGGGTGACGAAGCTTTTGAAAATATGGTGTCGCGTTACCGGGCTGCTGTTGTTGCTAACGGGACTTTTTTTGGTAAAGATGAGCAGAAATCTGTACTGGGAAATATGGTGGTGGCGGGTAAGTTTCTGAAATACAGCCGATGGGAAAATTACGGCACGACTTTGGGGATTAAAGCGGGAAATGAATTGGAAATGGTGACGGCTAGAATCGAAGGTAAGCCGGATTGGACTCAACATTGGTTTTCTCTGACTTGCGGGCCGAGATTGGTTAAAGGGGGGAAAGTTTGGCTGTCTCCTTTATCAGAAGGTTTTAAAGATTCTCATGTTTTGGGTGTGGGTTCGAGAACGGCGATCGGCTTTCCGGCTTCGAGAGATAAGTTATTTTTGGTGACTTTTATTGATAGTTTGTCTTTGGAAGCAGAAGCTAAAATTATGCAGGCTATCGGCTGTTTGGAAGCGATGAATTTGGACGGGGGCGCTTCGGTGGGTTTGGCTCATCAGGGGCAGGTTTTATTGCCACCGGGCCGGAATTTGACGAATGTGCTGGTGGTTTACGATCGCGAATATCGAGCGCCGGCTCAGTTAAAGGAGTCCTGGGAACGCTTTCAAAAGGGATCTCGACCTTCCCCCGATCCGTCCGTTTTTTTTGATTGATCTAGCACAAGGAAGTTCGGCAACCCAGCACGCCACCGGGATGTAACGGATGGAAAAAAGAAGTCCGATGGAAGTCAGAATTGAGGGAGCATCCCTATTTTGGGTAGTGCTCCCGAGGGAAGGATGAGAGAATTAGAGATAATGCTATAACCAGTGCTGGGGATAGGTCCTTTCTGCAGCTAAATTATTAAAGATGACGGCGCACAAGACCAAGATTATTGAACCCTCAAAAGCAGGTGTTAGCAAAAATTTCCAGTCTGGTTTGGTCATCATGACGACTAAGGCAACTGCTCCCGAAGGCGGATGTAGAGTTCTGGTAATCTGCATAATTCCGATCGCACTAGAAACAGCCATTCCCATCGCCCAGGGAGAAGAACCGAGAAAATGCAGAATCATTAAACTGGTGAGAGCAGCTAAGAAATTGCCCCCAATGACATT
This sequence comes from Microcoleus sp. Pol14D4, assembly GCF_036701245.1. Lineage (NCBI taxonomy): Bacteria > Bacillati > Cyanobacteriota > Cyanophyceae > Oscillatoriales > Microcoleaceae > Microcoleus > Microcoleus sp. Pol14D4. Next base: position 3,828 of record NZ_JAUBQM010000069.1, on the reverse strand, counting down.
CCGGGGTTGAGCCAAAGGGCTGTCAGGGACACCAAAGATGAGAACGCTTGTAGCGCCAAACGGAGCCATTAGTAAAGGAGAATTAGTTTTTACAGCAAGATAGGACGTTGCAGTAATTGCCAAAAAACTGCCAATCCAACTCCAAACAATATGCCGAGGATGAGGTCTGTCTACTGGGCAGGTCAATGCACACGAGCGCCATCTCCCAAAGGTTTTAAACCAATAACTTTCCCATTTCAGTCGAATTTTTTTACTGTCAATCATAAATTAGGTTACTTGATAACCAGACTTCTTAAATTGTCGGAACTAGCCTCCGGTAAAGTTAAGATATCATAACAATTGCTCAAAAAGTAGTTAAAGGCACAGATTTTTTACTTCTATGCTACTCAAGCTGCAGCTAACCACTCGCTTGGAACCCACTAGCAAGTTTGGTGGGTTTTGCAGCAGACGTTATCGGCAGTCGCCCAACTTCACCCTGAGCCACCAGAGTTATTGATGAGGGTAAAGCGAAGCGAGAGGTTATTTGTAAGGTGGGATGCCCAGTAAGCATGAATTGAAAGAGCGCACCCACACTTTGGATAAGTTTCTAGTTCAGAATGCGATCGCCGTTTTTTGGTTAGTGCGAGCGTCTCCCTCGCACTCCGATATAATTACGAATTTAATCTTCGTTACGGAGAGTTTTGCCACTCGGCGGTAAGCTTGCGGAAATTGTATTGAGACGCGCCGGGGTGACAAGTAACGCAACTGCTGATATTTGCGGGTTGTGGCAGTTTGACTTTGGGGTGCAGTGCTTTGAAATACCGAGAACTGGCGACTCGGTAGGCGAGTTCTTCGTCTTTGGCTTGGGGACGAGAAAAAGTTTGCAGGTAGTTCCACACTAGGATGCGGGGCGGGTCTACTAGCAGTTTGAGGGTTTGCCCGTAGTGTTGGGAATCTTGCAGCAAGCGGCGCCAAGTTTCTGTAGGTAATACTTGGGGCGGTAAAGCAATGTGACAGGTGGCGCAGTTTTCTAGGTACAGTTGCTGTCCCAGTTGGTAGCGTTCGGGGATGCGATCGACTGTACCAGTATCCTCGATCGAAGACACCTGAGCCAGTCGCGCCGGAGTGCGAGAGTAGGCAGTCTGAGCTGCAACCCATCCGCCTCCGGTACAGCAGACAATTATCAACACCAGCAAAGTTGAGTAAAGCCCCCGCAAGCCTACTCTGCGACGTTTGCGGGGTTTTTCCTGTTTCATAATTCTGAATTTATTTTTGGTTAAATCACTGGTATGCTCATGCCTTCGCGGGCTAAGCAGCTATTGGCGAAAACTGCCTGCACCTCTGCTTCTGTACGATCGAGAAAATTGTCGTCGTGACCCGGATCGTGGTGAAACATCACGATTTTTTTGACTCCAGCAGCTTTCGCTACTTCTACTCCTGCTTGCCAAGTCGAGTGTCCCCAGCCGACTTTCGGGGTTTTGAAGTTGTAATACTCTTCGTTGGTGTAGTTGGCGTCATAAATCAGCACGTCGGCGTTGCGAGCTAGGTGTACCACATTGTCGTCTAGGCGATCGGGAAAATGTTCGGTGTCGGTGCAGTACACGGCAGTGTGTCCCTCCCAGGTGACTCGATATCCGATCGCAGTGTTGGGATGGTTGAGCAATGCCGTTTCTATTTTCACATCGTCGAGTTCGAGAATATCCCCAGGCGTCAAATCGTTGAATTTGAGGTCTGACTGCATTACCTGGATGGGAACGGGAAAATTGGGGTGCAGCATTTGGTCGGCAAGACGGTGTTTGATGGTAGTGCCGTTGGGGGCGATCGCACCGTAAATGTGAAAGCAGTTCCCTGGGATAAAGGCGGGAGTAAAGAACGGAAACCCTTGAATATGATCCCAGTGAGTATGACTAAAAAACATATGGGCTTCCACTGGCATTTGCCGCAGCAGGTTGAGGCCGAGAACTCGCAGGCCCGTACCGCCGTCAAAGATCAGGCGTTTTTTACCCAAGCGCATTTCTACACAGGAGGTGTTACCTCCGTAGCGAAGTGTTTTAGTGCCGGGGGTGGCTATGCTGCCCCGCACGCCCCAAAACTGAACGACAAACTCGGTCAAAGGACTATTTTCCATTGTGGCTTTGCGATCGGAAGGCTGTGAATTAGGTAGAGAGGGTGCGGAATCTGGCATTTTTTTTAGTTTTGGCGGCAGGAACTTGGGAGTTGAAATCTTAGTTTTTAGTGTTTAGTGTTTAGTTTTTAGCAATCTGTACTATAGTCAAGCGCTTTATCAGCAAACCATCCGAGTGCCGAACACTTGGGCTGTTAGAATTCTCAACCTTACCGATTCGTGTAGGAGATGTCACGCTTGAGAGATTATTTTTTGCATCCTGCGGGCTGCCCGGCGTGTTCTGTGTTCTGAGATTAAGATAGCGCCGATCTATCTAAGTATTAGGGTAAAATTTCCTCAAACGTAGAACGCATTCCCCTGGCGTATAATTTGCGCTTAATCTTACTCTAGGAGTAGTATTTTTTTCAAGATTGGGGCCGGGGTGGGGTTTTGAGGAATGCCGTTCCGGTGACTCGGCATTCACGACTGATTTGACCTTCTAGCTACCCGTTCCTCGACTGCATCCCTAGACGTGCAGCGGTCGCCTTAAGTTCGGCCTCCTGAGTTTTTAGTCGGGTTGTAGTCGAGGAGTGCGGGTTAGGGGCTTATTTGCGATCGGCTGCGATGCACTTTTCCACTAAGGGCATGACTTGATCGACATCTTGCCAACCCAGAATTTCCGTGACTTTTTTTTCCAAATTTTTGTAGGTTCTAAAAAATTCGGCTATTTCGTCCAAGCGGTGGGGGGCTACGTCTTTGAGGGACTTATAGTGAGCGTAGCGGGGGTCTTTGTCGGGAACGCACAGCAGTTTTTCGTCCCTATCGCCTCCGTCGATCATTTCCAGCATTCCGATCGGACGGGCTGCGATTATGCACCCTGGAAATGTGGGCTCATCCATCATTACCATGCCGTCGAGGGGGTCGCCATCGTCGGCTAAGGTATTGGGTATGAAGCCGTAGTCGCACGGATATTGGACTGAGGAAGAAAGCACCCGATCGAGAGCAAAGGCTTGCAAGTCTTTATCAAATTCGTACTTGTTTTTGCTACCGGCGGTAATTTCGATGAGGACGTTGAGCAGTCCTGGTTTCGGCTGTGCCGGAATTAGCGATAAGTCCACAACAATATCTCCAAGTTAACAGATGATTGGGATGAGTGCTACTTGCCAAATCCCTTTGATAGCATTTTACGGGCGATCGGGGCCGACGGTCGCATGAGATTGAGAGAAAGCGGGGGCGATCGGGGTTACACAATTTGAGGATGAGGCTTGTGGGGTGTCCCACCTGCTGTGAAAATACACCGGAGGGGCGGGACGCATCCCACAGATTGAGAGGGTAATGCTTTGTTTTGGCGATGGTAATACAGCGGGAACCGCTGTATTACCATCTGTGCAAATCTTTTAGTGTCGTTAAGTATTTATTTTGAGTTGGTAACTCATCTCCCAACTTTTGATTTCCCAAAGCTTTTTACTTATGGCAACCTTTCAACAAATCATTTAGGATTGCTATAGTAGGATTGCTATAGGTTCTTTTAATTTTTAATCCCAACCATTGGCTCAGTTCTGTGGTTAACCAATTGATTTCTGATTCACTTAGTCCCTGCTTTAGTCCTAGTCGATATTTTGGATCGCCTGCTTGAACAATCACCTGAGAACCTCTGTATTTAATTTCGTAATTGCTCAACCCCCTTGACAAGAGAACGAGATAGACATTAGATAGAGGAATGAAAAAACTCCCTGACCTAAAAC
>NZ_JAUBQM010000068.1:0-37367 GCF_036701245.1 Microcoleus sp. Pol14D4 | reverse complement strand
CTATTTCTTGGAGATTTATTTTGATCTTCTGCTGTTCTTCTGGGGTCATGCGAACTTGGATTATGGTAATTTATTTGCTTTCTATTATGCCATCAACTTAGCCAGACAATTGTCTGAGTATTTATACTGATTGCCAAAGTGGGATGCTCCCGTTCAAATTCCTGTTTTTGGTGAAACATTAGGGAATGAGTATTAGCTATTGGCTGGGTAACAATAAACAGCGAAATAAATGAATTTGGAAAAAGTTGATAAATTTCTTTATACATAAATCGAGCAACACCTCTACCCATCCAATCTACCTTTGTTGCTACTCTTTCGAGATAAAAATGCCGATCGCTTGTGACTCTTTTCTTAAAAGCCTCATCTTTCCAGATAATTTTATCCAACATTTCCTCAGAGATTTTGGGTTGTGATATAGCCACAAATCCTAGAATTTCCCCATCGGTTTTAGCTGACACAAAATATCTGCATGAATTATTTAAGCTTTTGACAATCTCATCTTCAGTAATTTGTGTTAGCAAAAAGCCGCGCTCGATCGACGTATTTTGACCGCGCGCATTAGAATTGTGAATATTGATTATCGCCTGTATGTCCTCTCGAGCGGCTTCTCTAAAAATTAGATATTCCATTGCATAGTGTGTAGGAACTAGGACAAGGGGCTGTAAGCCCCTTGCTACATGAGTAGAATTCTACCGCACCACCCTAACTGCCACCACTGTAGGCCACATCGCGAGCATTTTCTTCAAATGTAGCCGTCAGCGCATCCTCACCGCTCAAACCCGATGCGATCGCCGTAGTCCGGTATTGGCAAAGCCAAGGAATTACCCAAGTTGCTGAGGTGTATTTTTGCTGTCATACATTTGCGATTTTAACGCTCAGGTTTATCTATTCTAAGAGCTAGATATAAATCGCATACCAGATTTAGTTTTGTAAATATTTTAGGGGCGATCGCCTTCGGACAATATCATGACTGTAGGTATGTCTGCACTTGTGGGCGATCGCAAATAACTTCCAGGTAGCCTCGCAACTGCTACAGTGTTGCCCAACAAATCGAATAACTCAACGCTCTAAGCTGTTTCTAGCCTCTCAAGGTGGGTGAAATTAAACTTAGCCGTATATTAGTTTTTCAAGTAGATACTTGGACTCGATCGAGTTCAAAAATTCTTGATTCATAATTCTTCGGATTCGGGAAATTGTTGCTCATATTGGTCTAGAATTTCTCGAACTGTTTCGGCGGCGATGTCTGATAGGTCTGATTTAGAATAGATAGTCACCAAAACGATCGAATCGCTAGTTTTGAGGTAATACAGCAATTTCCAGGTTTATGGAGTACGGTTGCAAGGGTTTGTCAACCATTTTGGTAAGTGTTTGGGATTAAGGTGTACTCTATTTGCGTGGAATATGCTGTAAATAGCACGGTAGCCGGCGCTTTTGCCTTTTTGAATGTCGCTGTTCTTAATTCTGACTTTGAAAATTTCGTACTCCATTCCCGGAATGCGATCGCCCGGAAGTTCCCCCGCTTGAAGTTGTTCGATTACAGGCTGAATGTCGTTGCGAATGTTGCGATAGCGTTTGGCTAAAGTTCGCAAGTCTCGTTGAAATCGGGGGGTGAGTTCAATTTGGATCGGTTGTCGCTCAATTGTCATCAATGCCGTCCCACAGTTGGGACAAGGGGAGAGTTTGTCCGGTAATTGCCTCATGGAAGCCTTGCTGAAGCCCTTCGAGGACAGTTTCAGTGGGGTCATCATCCGGATCGATGTCAGTGTCTTCCGGCACTAAAACAATAATCCGAACGTGGCTGTGGCTTACAATAGCAAGGGGTCGATCGATACAAAGCATCCCTCGATCGTCAATTTTTCCGGTGGTTTCAATCGCTTTCATAATATAAGAAACTCGATACAGTTCACTCAGAGAATAAATTTTCTAAATCTCGGTAGCCGCTAACAACCCGCAGAACTTCAATTCCTGCTTCGATCGGACTGTAGAAAATCAGGTAATCATCGATCGGAAAACTCCGTACATTTTCCATTAACTCATCGCGATTCCGTCCCATACTCGGAAACTGCGAGAGCGTTTGACACTTATCGTTAATTCTGTCCAGGAAGCTTTCTGCTGCATCGAAACCGCTGCGATCGGCAATATAGTCCATAATGCTTTCTATGTCCCGACTTGCCGGAATTGTAAATCTACAAATCCGATTCATATATCTGCTTGCGTGCGACGTTGTTGTAGCTTTAAGCGCAAACTCCGAAACATATCTTCAGCATCAATTACTTCACCCCGTCCGGCCGCATCCATTCCCAGACGAATTTCTTGTTGCAGTTCTTTGAAGCGTCCTTTATAGATATGTTCCCATTTATCGGACTGCAAGAATTTGATGAAAGCTAAAACTTCTTGTTGTTGGTCTGGCGATAAGACCTTCACATTTTCCAAAATGGCTTGTTCGACGGTCATAATTATTCCTTTTTTTTATTGCTATTCTACAATCTAGTAACAACATTATATCAAACGGGTGGCTTGACAGCAATTTAGGGGTGACTTCAATTAGATTAGTTTGGGATACTCAGTTAGTTTATCCATTGTACTATTTCCTCTACTTACGCAGCAAAACTATTAACCAGTCTAACTGTAGGTCTGTCTGCACTTGTGGGCGATTGCAAATAACTTCCAGGTAGCGTCGCAACTGCTATAGTGTTTCCCAACAGATCGAAAAACTCAACGCTATAACCTGTTTCTAGTCCTTCAACGTGATGCTGTTCTACAACAGTACCGATATCGCCGGCATAAAGTCCTTCTTCTGGAAGGTTGCACAGCAAGATGACATCTGAATAAAGTTGATAGTTCATATTTTTGTTATTTTTATAACAAGCTAGTTTGAGCATTGTACAGCTAAATCACATCTCATACTTTAGTCATTCAAAAAAGCATTAATAACTTCTGTTATTCTTGTCAAATTATCTTTGTCTGTACTTGGGTTTGCTAATGAAACTGTATTTCTTCCTTGTCTAATACTAACTACAATATCCCAAAATTTATCGCTATTTAGTCCACCAAATCCTACTAAGCTAACCGCTGAAATGTCCGAAATCGGAAATTCTTGTCGGTTATTCCATAAAATACCTCGTCGAATTAACAAAAGTTGATTGACTGTCTTATCAAATATAATAGAAGCCACACTACTTCTTATAAAAGTCAATATACTAAATCCGAGGAAAACTATTGATGCTAGGGCTACTTGGTTGCTGCTGTCAGGCATAGTGCTTATATAGGCATAAGCAAAAGCAAGACCAGCAATCAATTGTGCCGATGCAAAAAACCAAGCAGTGAATGGTTTAGCCTCTAGTTGCAAACGGGTTTGAGTCTGTTCAACAATCTTCATTTTTGCTTAATCATCTAATAATTTTAGGCGAGCGCATGGGGGTTCAGAAACCAGGTTTGTCACCAAAATCTCGGTGAGGATGATTAAACTACTTAAATTGTATCTGAAATTTATCAATGGCGACCTAGCATACTTTATAGAGGTAAGTATGCAATACGATTAACCCAGTCTTCGGCTTCAGATGTTTGCCATATCTTGATTAGATGGTTGATTGCTTCGCCTATTGGGAAACTTTGCAACACAATAATCACTCCCGAACTGGTTTGAGTCGCTGCAAATTCAGCAAAGTATCTTGGCATGGTTCTTTTGTCGTGAGAAACGAGAACTCTACCGTCTTGGGCTACAAAATTCAATACTTCCAAATCAGTCAAACCAGTTAAATTTGATACGTTTGATGTTTGAAAATCAAGAGTGGGTTCGCGTCTCACAATACCCGTCACAATCGCTTGGTTCAAATCTGCATCTGCTTGAAAGCGAATCTTCATAACTGGCTGGTGCGATCGCTGTAGAGTTTTTGATAAAGTAAGGAGTTACTTTCCCTTGCTTGCTGTCTCAAGGTTTCAAATAGTTGTTCTCCCTCGAATAAATAAGCATCAATGGCTGTGCGGTTAGCAAGGTAGAAGGAAATCCCGCCATAAACTTCTTCTAGCGTCAGCACGGGGAATGATTGAACGATACTTTCTGGGGATTGTCCCGCCAGGAAAGCATAGACAATTGAATCTAAAGAAACGCGCTTCCCAAGGATGCGGTAGCAACCATCTTGTTCTTCAACGTACTGTTTTGCTGTTAATATTGCTGCACTCATAGTTTACCTACTTTCATGCTCGTTACTCGTTCCCAAACAGAGCCCATTGGTGACAACTTAAGACTGAAACTCACAATAAATATCGCTTTTATACAAAGTCTAGATCCCCCTAAATCCCTCTTAAGAAGGGGGACTTTGAGAAGATTTCTTGTCCCCCCCTTATTAAGGGGGGTTAGGGGGGATCTAGACTCCGACACAAACAAGAAAGACCCTTGCTAGATGAGTAGAATTCTACCGCAGAACCCTAGCTGCCGCCAATTCGGGCGACATCGCGAGCATTTTCTTCAAAAGCAGCCGTCAGCGCATCATCACCGCTTAAACCCGATGCGATCGCCCTTTCAATAGCCTGCAACACCCGCTTGTAATCCCTCGGCATCACCTTCACAAACACCGGCACCATCTCATCCCACGCAGCCAAAACCTTCGATGCTTTCGCACTTCCAGTCAAATCGACGTGAGTTTGAATTAACTGCCGCAAATCGCTAATTTCCTCAACATCCTCCAATTTTTCCAAATCCACCATCGACATATTGCAGCGAGTAGCAAAATCCCCCGCTTCATCCAAAATGTAAGCAACGCCGCCACTCATACCCGCTGCAAAATTGCGCCCGGTTTCGCCCAAAACTACAACTTTGCCGCCTGTCATGTACTCGCAACCGTGATCGCCCACACCTTCAACTACCGCATTCACGCCGGAGTTACGCACCCCAAAACGTTCGCCCGCTATCCCTCGGATGAAAACCTCGCCGGATGTCGCGCCGTAAAGCACTACGTTACCGACAATCACGTTTTCTTCCGCGACAAAGGTAGAAGCTGGCGACGGATACAAGATGATTTTGCCGCCGCTGAGCCCCTTGCCCAAATAGTCGTTAGCTTCGCCTTCGAGCTCCAGGGTGACACCCTTGGGCACGAATGCCCCAAAGCTTTGCCCAGCGCTGCCTTGGAAGTGCAGGTGCACCGTGTCATCCGGCAAACCTTCCCAGTGGCGTTTGGTGATTTCGTTGCCGAGAATCGTGCCGACAACGCGGTTGACATTGGTAATCGGCAGTTTGGCGTGCACCTTTTCGCCGTTTTCGATCGCACCTTTGCACAAATCCAACAACACAGTCATGTCGATCGACTTTTCTAAACCGTGATCCTGCGCCATCTGACAGTAGCGCCCCACCTCCGGCCCAACTTCCGGCTGATAAAGGATTTTCGAGAAATCCAAACCCTTAGCCTTCCAGTGTTCCACAGCTTGCTGAGGTTCCAAAACATCAGTCCGCCCCACCATTTCATTCAGCGTGCGGAAGCCCAACTGCGCCATAATTTCCCGGACTTCCTGCGCGACGAAGGTCATAAAGTTTACCGTGTGATCGGGGTCGCCGGTAAAGTTTTTCCGCAACAGCGGGTCTTGCGTCGCCACGCCCACCGGGCAAGTGTTCTGGTGGCAAACGCGCATCATGATGCAGCCCAATGTCACCAGCGGCGCGGTCGCAAAACCGAATTCCTCAGCACCAAGCAAGGCAGCAATTGCTACATCGCGGCCGGTTTTCATTTGACCGTCAGTTTCCACGACAATCCGGCTGCGGAGATTGTTGAGTACCAAAGTTTGGTGAGTTTCCGCCAGTCCCAATTCCCAAGGTAAACCGGCGTGTTTGATCGAAGTTTGCGGCGAAGCGCCGGTTCCGCCGTCGTAGCCGGAAATCAACACGACATCGGCGTGGGCTTTCGCAACCCCGGCCGCGATCGTCCCGACTCCCACTTCCGACACGAGTTTGACGCTAATCCGCGCTTCCCGGTTGGAATTTTTCAAGTCGTGAATCAATTCGGCCAAATCTTCGATCGAATAAATGTCGTGGTGAGGAGGAGGCGAAATCAATCCCACACCCGGAGTCGAGTTCCGCACCTTGGCAATCCACGGGTATACTTTTTTACCAGGCAACTGTCCGCCTTCACCGGGTTTTGCGCCTTGCGCCATCTTGATTTGCAGTTCCCGCGCTTGGGAAAGGTACAAGCTGGTAACGCCGAAACGCCCGGAAGCAACTTGTTTGATCGCGCTGTTTTTCGAGTCGCCGCGATCGTTCGTCCAAGTGTAGCGATCGGGATCTTCCCCGCCTTCACCGGTGTTCGATTTGCCACCAATGCGGTTCATCGCTACTGCTAGCGATTCATGGGCTTCTTTGGAAATCGAACCATAACTCATCGCCCCAGTTTTAAAGCGTTTGAGAATAGATTCGATCGGTTCAACTTCCTCAATGGGTATCGATTCCCGCTGTTTGAATTGCAACAAACCGCGCAAGGTAAAATGCTGCTGGTTTTGTTCGTTTACCAGCCCAGAATACTGTTTGAAAAGCGTATAACTGCCATCGCGCACCGACTTTTGCAGCGCGTGAATTGTCTGCGGACTAAACAAATGCGCCTCGCCTTCTTTCCGCCACTGATATTCGCCGCCCACATCGAGAGTATGTCCGCTGGAAGGGCGGTCTGGGAATGCGTGATTGTGGCGTAAAATTGCTTCTTGGGCGATGACTTCGAGGTCTACCCCTTCAATCCGCGAGGCTGTCCAAGCAAAGTATTTATCGACTACGGATTTGTTTAAGCCGATCGCCTCAAAAATCTGCGCGCCGCGGTAACTTTGAATTGTCGAAATCCCAATTTTCGAGGCAACTTTCGTCACGCCTTTAGTTGCGGCTTTGACGTAGTTTTTGCAAGCTGTTTTGTACTCGACATTTAGCAGCAATCCTTCGCGGATCGAATCGGCGATCGTCTCAAAGGCCAAATACGGATTAATCGCGCCGCAACCGTATCCAATAAGTGTCGCAAAGTGATGCACTTCGCGCGGTTCGCCGGATTCGAGCACGAGTCCCGCCCGCGTGCGCGTACCTTTACGGATCAAGTGGTGGTGCAGGCCCGCAACTGCCAGCAGCGCTGGAATTGGGGCTTTGTCGGGACTGATACCCCGATCGCTCAAAATGAGGATATTCACCCCGGAGGCGATCGCGCTGTCTGCTGCTGCAAAAACCTCTTCTAAGGCTTGTTCAAGACCTTTTACTCCGCTTTTGGGGTCAAACAAAATCGGCACGGTGACGGACTTGAAATTGCCCTCATTTACGTGTTGGAGCTTAGCTAATTCTTCATTGCTGAGAATTGGCGTTTTCAGTTCAATCAAATGACAGCTTTCCGGTTCCGGTTTGAGCAAATTGCGTTCAGCGCCGATCGTAGTTTCGGCAGAAGTTACAATTTCTTCGCGGATAGAATCGATCGGCGGATTGGTAACTTGAGCAAACAACTGCTGGAAGTATTCATAAAGCAGTTTTGGCCGATTGGAAAGCACCGCCAGCGGCGTATCTGCACCCATCGCGCCGACAGCTTCCACGCCATCTTTCGCCATCGGTGCTAACAGCAACCGCAGTTCTTCAAAGGTGTAGCCAAAAGCCATTTGCCGCTGCAATAATGTTTCGGGATGAGATTCTGCTACTGCAGGGGCATCTTTCAGTTTGGCGATTTCGACCATGTGCTGGTCGATCCACTGGCGGTACGGGTGTTCTGTGGCGATTTTGGTTTTAATTTCCTCGTCAGAGACGATGCGGCCTTCCTCGGTATTTACCAGGAACATCCGCCCCGGTTGCAAGCGACCTTTTGATACAATTCGTTCTGGGGCGATCGGCAAAACTCCGGCTTCCGATGCCATAATTACCAAGTCATCTTTGGTAACGCAGTAACGGGAAGGGCGCAAACCGTTGCGATCGAGCACGGCCCCGATCGAAGTACCATCGGTAAAGGCGATCGAAGCCGGGCCGTCCCAAGGTTCCATCAAGCAAGAATGGTATTCGTAGAAAGCTTTTTTCTCGTCACTCATGGACTCGTGGGCTGTCCAAGGTTCCGGAATCATCATCATTACAGCGTGCGGCAAAGAACGCCCGGCCAAATTCAGCAATTCCAAAGCATTGTCAAAAATCGTCGAGTCGCTGCCTTCGATATTGATTAAATTGGGGATTTTCTTTAAGTCATCGCCGAATAGTTCCGACTCGAACAGCGATTGCCGCGCGTGCATCCAGTTAATGTTGCCGCGCATCGTGTTAATTTCGCCGTTGTGAGCGATGTAGCGGTAAGGGTGCGATCGTTCCCAACTCGGAAAAGTATTGGTGCTGAAGCGCGAGTGGACCAGGGCTAGAGCGCTTTCCATGTCGGGGTCGTGCAGTTCGGGATAGTAATCGCCGACTTGCACCGGCATTAACATACCCTTGTAGACGATCGTCCGGCACGAGAGTGTGGAATTGTACCAGTAGGGGTCTGTGTTAGTCCTGCGGATGGCGTTGTGAGCCCGTTTGCGGATGACGTACAGTTTCCGCTCGAAAGCCGCCTCATCAATACCTGCGGCGCGCCGGAGGAACACTTGCTGCATGAAGGGTTCGCTAGATTTGGCGGTGTCGCCGAGGGACGAGTTGTCGGTGGGCACATCGCGCCAGCCCAGCACTTCCTGGCCTTCTTCTGCCGCGATTTGCTCAAAAATGCGTTGGCCGTTTTCGCGTTCAGTTCGATTTGGCGACGAGTAAATCGCGCCAACGCCGTACTCGCCGGCTTCGGGAAGTTCGATGTTTAGGGCCGCCGTTACTTTCTTCAGAAACTTGTGGGGTACCTGCATCAAAATCCCCGCCCCGTCTCCGGTGTTGGGTTCGCAGCCGCACGCGCCCCGGTGGTCGAGGTTCAAGAGGATTGTCAGTGCCTGCTCGACAATTTCGTGGGATTTGTTACCTTTCATGTGTACGATGAATCCGACTCCGCAAGCGTCGTGCTCGAACTGCGGATCGTACAGACCTTGCTTTTGTGGCAGTCCGTTACTGTTCATTTTGATGCTCCTGTCAAAGTGCCGAAAAGATGTTGATCTAGAGTACATGGTGGGATGCCGATCGCTCTAGTATCATGTATTATATGTGTATCTACTCAATTGGGTAGATGCACCAAAAAATCGAAGCTTATTCGATCCGAGGAAAAAAATAGTTAAAGCCGATAAATTAACTATGGAACCCGGAGGTTAAAGATTTATGCTTAAATACTCTTCAATTATTAGCGCGTCTCCTGAGATTATGGGTGGCACCCCAGTCTTTGCTTTTACTAGAGTTCCAGTACAAACACTTCTGGATTATCTGAAAGCAGGAGAATCAATTGATGATTTTTTGGATGGATTTCCAACTCTGACTAAAGAGCAAGTTATCGGCTTGCTGGAAGAGGCTGAAAGACAGCTTGTTGGTAATTAGATGATAAATTGATATTGGGATTTTTTTTTAACCGCAGAGAGCGCAGAGAGCGCAGAGGAAGAGAAGAGAAGAGAGAGATTAGTAATAATGATTGAGATTGTAAAAAATGACACTGAAAGAATTAGAAAAACAACTCTTAGCCTTAACTCCCAGTGAAAAAACTCAGGCAATACAGCTATTAGCTCAAAGTTTAAGCAATACCTGGCAAGGAATTGAAAAAACTCCCGGCGTGTGTGGCGGCGATGCTAGAATTGCGAAGACTCGCATACCTATTTGGTCGATGGTAAATTATCGCCTTCTGGGTGCAAGTGATGTGCGAATTTTGCAAGACTTTCCTCATTTGAGTGCAGCAGATTTGGCAAATGCTTGGGCTTATGCTGAGGCACACCCAGAGGAAATTGAAGCAGCCATCGCTAGAAATGAGGAAGATTAACAAATGGTGCGTCTTTATGCAGATGAAAATTTTCCACTGGTAATCGTGGAATTACTGCGAATTTGTGGTCACGATGTTTTGACAGTGCAGGAAGCTGGAAATGCTGGACTGGGGATTCCTGATGAAGATGTGTTAGCTTTTGCTATTAACCACAATCGAGCTGTTTTGACGCGCAATTGGGATGATTTTAGACACCTACACCGTTTGCAATCCGATCATAAAGGTATCATTATTTGCAAAGAAGATTTGAATATTGAGAGACAAGCTACACTGATTAATGAAGCTATTTCTACTGTCGAAAATCTCACAGGTAAATTGATTCGGGTAATTCGTCCACCACAGTGAAAACAAGCTGAGTGCTCAACAACTACCCCAGCAGATTATAATCGACCTTAGAGAAGTATTAGCATTAGCCACAAAAGTCGAGTCGCCATAATCTCCCGACAAATATACCGATTCCCTATGCAGTTTTTTTCAACCGCTCAATCCTCGATCGCCCATCAACCCTATAATAACTTTATGGCGTGGTTAGTGCGACTGTATCCTCAGCGTCTGGGTGACATCCTCCACCAGCATTTTGCCTTCTCATCCGCGCTGAACCTTTCTGAAAAATTGCAAAAAGTCGATCGACTCAAAGCCTGGTTGGATAGCTTTCGTCCGCTTTCTCCCACGCTGGTTGCAGAATTGAAAAAACTCTACGACGTTCGCTTTACTTATCACTGCTTCACAGAACTTAGCCAAACTTATTCAAGTCTAACTATTCAACCAGGTTTCATCCCAGAGGGTCTCTAACCAGATGCTAGGAGTTTTGCAGCAGCAGTCTCAAGAGCTGGATTAGGATTCACCTTTAATCAATATTCAAGAACCAGCGCCCTTTCTATGAAGATTTGATGTAGATTGGGGCGATCGATCTAATAACAGGTGACAACACCTATGTTGGTTTTGCTATGGTTGTTAAGGCAAGTCGATCGGGCTGAGCACAACTCTTGCAAAACTCTACAGTCGGCTAACCAGTCCCCGCAGGTGGGCTTCGATTTTAACTATAGATTAGTTAATCTCAAAAAACAACGTCGTTTACCAAAGGATTCAGCAAGCAATCCTCAAGGAGTGAAAATCATGGTTCAGATTCAAGAAATTTCTCAAGTATCTACCCTGCACGCACCTGCAGCACCCAACGCAATAGCCGCTACAGAATTGCGGCCTTGGGGCTCATTTACGACTCTAGAAGAAGGCCCAGGATATAAAATTAAGCGGATCGAAGTTAAGTCTGGACACCGCCTCAGCCTGCAAATGCACCACCACCGCAGCGAACACTGGATTGTGGTTTCAGGTACTGCAAAAGTTACTTGTGGCGAAACTGAACAAGTTCTGTTTACAAATCAGTCTACCTACGTTCCTCAGTGCACTTCTCACCGCCTGGAAAATCCGGGAGTTATCCCCCTGGTTTTAATTGAGGTGCAGAATGGCGAATATCTCGGAGAAGATGATATTATCCGCTTTCAAGACGATTATGCTCGTAATGAAAAGGCTAAGTAACTCACGTTGCTAAAAATATAGGGGTAAGGTGCGCGGCCGGGCGCACTTTACATTCTCCGGGTAAGGTAGACGCCTAGGCACATTCTACATTTTCAAAACTCAACATTACTTCCCAATTACCAATTAGCAATTACTCATAATGATTCATCTGAGCAAAACAGCAGCAACAGAAGTAACGCGCCTCAAGTCGAAGCATCCGAACCCCAATGCTTTATTTCGTCTGGGCGTGGAATCGAGCGGCTGCTCCGGTTTGTCTTATACAATGGCATTTGACGATGCGCCAGCCCCAGAAGACGCTGTATGCGAGTCCGAGGGAATTTCCGTTGCGATCGACCCCCAGCACTTAAAATATCTCAATGAACTCACCTTGGATTATTCAGAAGACTTGATGGGCGGAGGTTTCCGATTTCACAATCCAAATGCCGCTCAAAGCTGTAGCTGCGGCAACTCCTTTTCTGCTAAGGAATAACCAACCTGTAGGGTGCGTCAGTTGCAGATAATTATTCAATCTAAAATCTAAAATCTAAACTCGATTGACTCACCTTACAAATTCATAAATAACCAATATGATATAGGCTGCGTCAGTTGCAGATAATTATTCACTCTAAAATCTAAAATTTAAAATCTAAAATCGTATGATGACACTCAAAGACTTAGAAAAAGTCCAAAAAACCTTCAAAGAAGCCGGTCAAGACTACCAAGTTGAACTAGAAAGCGGGAGAATTATCATTGTGGGCCCGTCAGATATTGTATCTAGCGAAATAGGTGTAATTTTCAGTTGGCTGCTCGCCAATTGGGTTTATCCCCGCCGTTTGGGTCGAGTTTTTGACTCCGCAGGCGGCTTTATTTTACCTGATGCTAACCTTACAGCACCTGATGTTTCTTTTGTCCGCGCCGCACGTCTCAGGCAAAGTCCCCGTTATTTCGGAGAATTAGTCCCAGACTTGGTAGTAGAAATTAAATCACAGAGCGATCGCATTAAACCGCTAGAAAAAAAGATTCATAATTTCCTAGAACTCGGAGCGCAAGTAGGAATTTTGATCGATCCAGATGAAGAAACTGTAACAGTTTATCGTCAGGAAGGTGAACAGATTGTGTTGGGAAATGAAGATATTTTGACTGTCCCCGAACTTTTCCCTGGTTGGGAATTGCCAATTGCTGAACTATGGCCGCCAATTTTTACTGAAGCAGAAACTCAAACTGAAGCCTAATAAAGTTTATGCAGGTTTTACATGGCCAGAAATGCGAAAAGCCTCTCTTTTCTTCCTCTGTGTCCTCTGCGCTCTCTGCGGTTAAATAATTCCTATGCAACCGTAAACGATATGAGTGCAATGGAAAAGCTTTCAATCAAGCTGGCGTACCGAGAATAATCCACTGCATTAACTGCTGCCACTCGGCAGATTGAGCTAATAAATCTGCATCAAATTCATTTCCCGCATCCTGCGAAAACTCGGCGAAAGCTTCCGCCCAATTAATTACTGTTTCCACCGGCAAATAAGGCGTATAATTCCAAGAACGCTGCAAAAACTCTACCATCTCAACAGAATGACCGGTGCGGTACAAATACCAAGCAATCCAAACTAAGGTACTGTACTTAATTTGCTTTTCCAACAATCGTATTTTATCCGGCAATTCGGGGCGGGAAAAAAAATTGTCCATGACTGCCGCGAGGGATCTAGCCTGCGGTAAACCTTTGTACATGGCGCTTTGTTCGTGCTGGCGGTAGCAAACAGTTACTTGCTGCAACCACTCTGCTTCGCATCCCATTAAGGCTAAACGCAGCACTAAATCTGTATCTTCCGCCGGGGGAAATCGAGGATCAAATCCGCCGGCGCGCTCTAACCACTGACGGCGAAATACCATCGCGCTGGGTAATACTGGTTTCCACCGCAGCCACATTTCTAAGTCTAATTTAGGTACATTTTGCCAGGGTTTGACATCTTTTAGCGGTTCGCCTATACTATTAACTAGACGCCAGCCGCTGTGAACTATTCCTAGATTTGGTTTCGCTGCAAATACAGCCATTTGTGCTGCTAATTTGTCGGGGAAAAAGTAGTCGTCAGCATCGAGAAAGGCGATGAATTCTCCTCGCGATAGCTTTATGCCGTGATTTCTGGCAATCGAAACTCCTTGATTTTGTTGGTAAATGTAGCGAATTCGATCGCCATATTTATCTAAAACGAATTTGGTATCGTCTCTGGAGCCGTCGTCTACGACAATAATTTCCCAGTTAGTATAGGTTTGGTGCAGAACGCTATCTACGGCTTGGCCGACGTAAGCAGCGCAGTTGTAAGCCGGAATTACTACGCTCACCTGCGGGGTGCGATCGATCGTAACATTACTCATAATTAATTATCTTAAATTCGATTGCGTCTCTATTTTACAATGAGCTTAGGGTGCGTCAGGAACTGACGCACCCAGTAAGGGCTTCTTGTGTTCATTAATTTGGGGTCAAGAATTTGCCAAGGAAAGTTGGTGCGAGTTCAGTAAATCATGGGGGCGAATTGCCAAAGGGTAGCGATCGCCTTTTACCTTCAAATACTTGTCAGCTATTTGCAAAACCTGTTCGCGATTGGCTGGCTTGCTCAAAAAATCCGAAGCACCTGTCAATTTCGCTCGCGTGCGGTCAATTATACCGTCTTGACCGGTCAAAAACACGATCGGAGTTTCCCGAAAAGCCGGTGTCTTCCGCAAAAAATTGCACAAAGCAAAGCCGCTTGTCTTCGGCATCACCACGTCCATAAAAATTAAAGCAGGCTTTTGTTTGGCAAGGATACCCACTCCCTGCATTGGGTCTTGAATTTTTAGGACTCGATATCCCTCCGGCAACAAAATTTGCTCTAAAAATTCGCATACTGTCGGACTGTCATCGATACAGGCAATCAAAGGGCGACCCGGCCCTGCAATAGCTGCGGCCAGGCGCCACTGTTCTATAGGCGACGGCAAGTCTGGTACTGTTCGGAAATTTACTAAACCCTGCTTGATGTAATTAACTAAAGCGCGAGTTGCCACTGTCACGCACTGCTTTTTCTTAAATGCTATATCCCAAAGAGTATTCTCGCCGTTGAATACGTTACCCAAAGCGATCAAAGAATTAGAACTAAATCGATTTTGCTGCAACTGAGCCGACGGTTTTAAAAGCGGTGCTTGTTCTGGATCTACCAGCCACAAACCCATTGCTTTCCACTTCTGCCAAATTTCTTCTGTACAACACAGAACTTTCTCTACTTCTGTTAAAGACAGCAGCAAAGAAGAGGTAATTGTAGAAAAATATTTCTGGGACGGACGCCACTCCCGGCGCAAACCCGATTGACCGATCAGAGCAAATAACACTTCCGAAAGGCTGGTCTGGACGATCGCCCTAGCTTGTTCCAGACTCATTTCGCTGGCTGCTATCCCTCGCTGAAGCAGTTGATATTCCCACAGTTCTCCAGCATCGAGGTCTCTGAGGTCCACATGAAAGTTTCGACAGTGTTGCCCGATCGCCCTGTACCAGCGCCTCGATCTGTGCGCTCCTCCCGTGGCATAAACCAAACTACCCTGAAAAAAGTAAAGCTGCCACTGTTGTTCCCCTTGCTCTAACAGCAGTTTCCCCGTTGCTTGTTTCTGGCTGAGTACAGCCAGAGTATGGGACAACATTTTGTATCCGATTGCGGTAGCAGACATATCAACTCGCATCCCCTGTACTCTGTTTGTACCATTATATAGCTGCTGAGTTTTGAAAGATAACAGTGATATTACTGAATTTGGGTTAATAAAAACCACTAATTATGCGAATTTAACCCCATCAGGGAGTGATTCCCCTCGGTAGTTTTAGCCAGTAGGATGCTACGCCTATTTGCCCTATTAACTAATAACTAAAATTCGGCTTCTAACTAATAACTAATTGCCCTCGCTATCTTGGGGAGGTACTGGATCGTAACCCCCTGGATGAAAAGGATGACAGCGCAAAATCCGCTTAACTGCCATCGAACCGCCGCGGGCGGGCCCAAATCTTTCTATTGCTTCGATCGCGTATTGCGAACAAGTTGGCTGAAATCTACAGGCGTTAGGCAGGTAAGGAGAAATCCCCATTTTGTAGCCTCGGATTAATCCGATCAGCAATATTTTCACAATTTTTACCTCAGCGATTGATTAGATTAATAGGCTAATCTCGTCCCGTACCGCTGTAAGCTAGGTGCATCGAGAGCATTCCCAGCGGTTAGAGTTATGCCAATTTTTCCTGTACCAATTATACCTATTTTCATTTTTATTTTAGATAGCTACAGCACAATTTGAGGAGATAATATGGTACTTGTCTCTGAGTTTGCTACTTGACCGATACCTAAAAAATTACCGTCTCGATCGTACACCTGCAAGGGATAGGGAGGTTGGGGTATTGGGTTGTCGGGGGGATTGTTCCTACTGTCCTCCTCTCCCCCGATCGGCGTTTCGGGAATCGGCAGGCGCTGTCCTTGAAACCAGCGTTTGGTATATTCAGGGGAAAGGACGATCGCCCCTAAATGTCCCAAAACCGCTGATGGCAAAATTGGGGAGAATTTATTTTCCTGCAATAGCAGTTCCAATTGTTCAAAACTGAGGCTTTCCTCGATCGAAAAACCGCTACTTTCGGTGCGAGTCAAACAAGCCAAAGTACCGCCTGCATTCAACACCGCGCCCAAATCCCGCGCGATCGCCCGAATGTAAGTACCCGCCCCGCAGGCGATCGACAAATCCAATTCAGGAAAATCCCCCGGCCGCCAATCCAATATTTCCAGCCGGAAAACCTCAACATTTCTAGCAGCAACTTCCACAGTTTCGCCTTTTCTAGCTAACTCATAAAGGCGTTTTCCTCCCACCTGAACTGCACTAAAACTAGGTGGAAATTGCTCGATTTTTCCTATAAATTTTGGCAGTGCAGCTTGCACTTTTTCCAAACTCAACTCTGGCACCGGTCGAGAATGGATAATTTCTCCTTCTAAATCGTCAGTAGCAGTAGTTAAGCCAAACCGAATTGTGCCTCGGTAAGCTTTATTGTGTTGGAGATATTGCAGCAGTCTGGTTGCTTTGCCCAGGGCGATCGGCAAAACGCCAGTCACAGCAGGATCGAGGGTTCCTCCGTGTCCGACTCGCTTGAGTTTCAATAGCCGGCGCACTCGCCCCACGCAGTCGTGAGATGTCATGCCGGCAGGTTTGTTGAGATTGAGAAAACCGTCAGTAGTCATTAGGAAGTTCGGCAACGGATTTTGTAACGGATGTAACGGATATAACAGATGTCAGGAAGAGGGAAGATGGAAGATGGAAGAGGGAAGATGAAAAGTTTTGAGATTGCTTTATTTGGGAACGCTAAAGCTTACGTTACTCACAACGCGAAAGCGGCTTTGAGTTAAAAAGTTCAACATTGAAAACTTAAAACTACAAAGTACCCGCCAGCCCAATTATTAATTCCCAATTCGCAATTCGCAATTCCCCAATACCCAATTAAAGAATAAAGTCTGCCTGACTGATAGAACCGCGGGCAACTCCGAATAAAGTAGCGAGAGTTTCCTTGGTGTTTGTAAGCTGAATAATTGTACTCGGCGAAGTTCCTGTCCCAGCGGAAATGGTGAGTTCGCCAAAGGTGAGGCCGGCAGTCAAGCGAATTTGATCGATGCCATCAGTAAAGTCTGTAATCACATCCCCGTCTGCCAAACGCCCGATCGCAAAAGTATCATTTCCGGTGCCACCAGTTAAAGTATCTCGGCCGCGATCGCCCGATAAACAGTCATTGCCGATGCCACCAAACAGCGAGTCATCGCCGGCACCCCCAAAAAGCGTGTCATCGCCCGCGCCTCCCAACAAAGTATCGGTGTCTTGGTTGCCAAACAGCAAATCATTGCCATCGTCGCCCAGCATGGAGTCAGAACCTTTGCCACCGTAGAAAGTATCGCCGCCGGCGCCGCCCAAAACGCTGTCGCGGCCGGCACCGCCGAACAGCAAATCATTGCCAATGTCGCCCAGCAGTGAGTCATCGCCGTCGCCGCCGTAGAGGCTATCGTCTGCGCCTAAGCCCAAAATGCTGTCAGGGCCACCCAAACCAAATATCAAGTTAGCGCCCGCACTACCTCTGAGGGAGTCGGGGCCGCTGGTGCCGCGAGTGCCGCCAGGTGTCCCTCCGGGACTGGTACCGCCGCCGGTGGGGGTTGGGGTTGTGACTGGGGGAATTGGTCGAATTGGCACTGATGATGGCATGATTCTGAAGATGGGTAGAAATTTGCCATTCTAACTTAGCTTAAAACCGGAAGTTATAAGCTCGCCAACCGCCGAGATCAGAAATATCGATCGCACCCGCCACAGCATAAGATTCGCACAAAAAGCCCTGCACCGTGGAGCCGTCCTCCAACACCAGCGTACCAATTCCCAGCGGCGGGGGAATTTTAGCGACAAATCCGCCGAAAGCCGCGATCGACAACTCCCAAACTTCCACCTCGATCGCGCTACCGCCCTCTATCTGACGCACCAATCCCGGCTTGCCCAGAGCAGTACCCGTCAAAGCGTACAGCTTGTAAATCGGGCTGGTACGGCAGGCGCGAACCAAAACGCCTCCCCCCTCGATTAGTTGATAATTCAGCGGCTCACCGCTCAAATGAGCGCCAACCACGGCTATTTTGACTCGTTCTTCTGAGGAAGATTTGGCTGCGATGGCGGGTTCCGGGAGGGTTGGCAGCGGCAGGCCGGTTGCGCCCAAAGTTCCCCCCAAGCTAGCGTGGAAAGCAGATCCCAGGCGGCAGAGCGATAAATCGTGCCACGCAGGAGCCATCAGTGTCAATCCTGCGGGCAATCCGCTGCTTTGAAACCCGCTGGGAACTGCGATCGCGCACAAATCGAGCAAGTTCGCAAAGTTCGTGTAGCGCCCGAGATTGGTGTTGAGCGCGATCGGCTCGGCTGCAACTTCTGCGACAGTATAAATCGTACCAGCGGTGGGTACCGCCAACACATCCATTGACTGCCACTGAATTTCTGCCTGTTGGCGGAGCTCTGCCAACCGGTACGACGCGCGGTAGGCAGAGACGGCATCGTAGCGTTTGCCGCCGCTGATAATTTCGTAGACGACTGGATCGATATCCTCTGGGTGCGCGTCGAGGAAATCGCCGATCGCGGCCAACCTTTCTGCTACCCAAGGCCCGCCGTAGAGCAGTTCGGCAGCATCTGCAAAGGGTTTGAAGTCAATAGGTGCGATCGTGCAGCCCAATGATTGCAAGCGCGCGAGAGCCTCTCGGTAGCGCTGTTCGGCTTCTGCATTCCCGAAAAATTCGAGTTCGCCTTGGACGGGAACTCCCACCCGCAAGCGGGATAAATCAGGCAAAACTTTCGTTTCAGGGTGGCGAGAAAACGCATCCTCAGCGTCAAAACCGCTGGCTACTTGCAGCACGGAGGCCGCATCCGCACAGGTGAGAGCGAACACAGAAACGCTGTCGAGCGATCGCACTGCCGGCAGCAGGCCGCGAGTGGCGATCGATCCGCAACTTGGCTTCAGCCCGACAATGTTGGTAAAAGCAGCGGGAACCCGCCCCGATCCTGCGGTATCGGTACCCAGAGCAAAACTCACCAATCCGGCCGAGACTGCTGCTGCGGAACCGGAACTCGATCCGCCCGGGATGTAGCGCCGATCGAACGGATTGCGACAAACTCCATAAGGCGTGCGGGTTCCCACTAATCCTGTGGCAAACTGATCCATGTTTGTTTTGCCGATCGCGATCGCACCTGCCGCGCACAGGCGCTCTACGACTGCGGACGATCGCGCTGGAGTGCGAGCAAACGCAGGACATCCCGCCGTAGTCGGAACGCCCGCCCAATCGAGATTATCTTTGATCGCAAAAGGTATTCCGTAGAGCGGCAATTGTTGCGGGTCTAGGTTTTCCAAGGCTTTGGCGCGTTCGAGGGTTTCCGCCAGCGGTGCTAAATAAATCCATACTGCCGGATCTGCATAGCGTTCGATCCGATCGTACACGCTGGCGATCGCATCTGCAGGCGCGATCGAGCCGGTGCGGTAGCGATCGAGCAGCGTATGAATGTCGAGACTCTGACTGTAGTTAACTTTTTCCATTATGCACCGTCAGTCGATTTTAGATTTTAGATTTTCGATTGAAGATTTGACTTCACAGGCTGTGTTTGGCGAGCGTTATTACTCACCGAAGAGTACCATTCTCAAGAACAGGCAAGATGCCTGTTTCACAAAGAGTGTATTTCTTTCTTCTTGTGGGGTGGGCAGGAGAACCCGCCCATAAAAGGCTTATTGAGAATGGTGGAACATCTCAGTTATTACAAATAGAAAATTAGTTTACCGCATTGTCGATCGTACTCGCATCCAGTTAGCGAGCGCTCGAAGTATTTCTCAAGAAATCTTCAACCCTAGCCTTGCGGGTTTCGTCTTTTTGTGCAGGGAAACTTCGCCATTTCCAATCACCCCGCCTCATCGCCCGGTTTAATATTCCCAAAATTTTAATTTAACAAATCCGAGAAAAACGGTTTTTTGTAACATTTTACACATTTTCGCATCAAGTTTGCTGTTACGGTTTGAAACAGAGTAATCTAGTAAGATTGCACGCTACAGTATGCTTACCTTTCAAAAAGCTAAGTGCATTGCTGTTACCAACAGTCTCGAATAACTCCTTGGGTTGCAAACAGGACTTATACAGACAAAAAACGAAAAATTTAACCGCTTCTAGGGTTCCGATTTGAATCAGTTTCTAAATCAGCTTAGAAAGTTCAAGTGCTGGTCCGAGAGAAGCAGACTGGTCATCCCAATATTTTATTAATTTTAGGGAAACACTAGCCAGTTACACGGCGGGATAAAAGCCCGGGAGAAACGCGATCGGTCATCAAGACTCGGTTCGTTAGCTCTCGGGCTTTATCCTTATATATCAGGGGGGTTTGCGGAAGCTAACGAAGCCGAAGAAGGTGCAAAAGCTCGATCGACATATTCACATCTAACCAGCAACGAGAATATGCTATGAATATCCGATATTGCTCCCCCAAAATAACGCGATCGCCCTTATCCTACTGCGCCCTATTTTTCATCACCTTGTTTTTCGCAGTCGGCTGCGTCAATCCGGCAATTTATATCAAAACCACGACTGAAAGCGAAGCAGCTTCTTCAGTAAGTTCTGATGCAGTTAGCCTCGGATTCAGCGCGTGGCCCGGCTGGTTTCCGTGGCAAATTGCCAAAGAACAAAAGATATTTGAAGCCAACAATGTTGCTGTAGACTTAAAATGGTTTGACGGCTACTTAGAATCCATCAGCACCCTCACAGCAGGACAGATAAATGCTAACAGCCAAACCCTCGGCGATACCGTAAACTCTATATCAGGCGGCGCCGACCAAGTAATTGTTTTAGTCAACGACAACTCGACGGGCAATGACAAAGTGATTGTCGCCGAAGGCATCAATTCGGTTGCAGATTTAAAAGGTAAAAAAGTTGCAGCAGAGGAAGGTACAGTCGATCACTTTTTATTGCTGTTAGGGCTGAGAAAAGCAGGTTTATCAGTGCAAGATATTCAATTTGTACCGCTGGAAACTGGCAAAGCGGCGGCGGCTTTCGTCGGAGGACAAGTCGATGCGGTGGCAGTATTTGCGCCGTTTACCACGCAAGCATTAAAACGACCGAACAGCAAGGAACTGTTTAGTTCAAAAGATTTTCCGGGGGCGATTTCCGACCATTTGGTATTCACGCGAAAGTTTATCGGCGAACACCCAGATCGAGTGCAAGCCCTGGTCAATTCATGGTTTGCAACATTGGAATACATGAAATCAAATAAAGAGAAATCTTACGAGATTCTCGCCAACCGCGCCGGAGTTAGCGTTGAAGAATACAAAGAATATGAAAACGGCACTAAGATATTTACGGTTGAGGAAAACTTGAAAGCCTTTCAACCGGGAAATGACATGACATCATTGCAGTTTGCCGCGGCAGAAATGACGAAATTCCTCGTCGATGTCAATTTAGCCAAAACCCAACCCGATATCAGCACATTATTTGACGATCGCTTTATAAAAGCTTATGCCGAAGGTAGAAGCTAGAAGGCAGAATATAGGATTTTGCAGACACAAGAAAATTTCAAAAATATTCCTTTTTAAAAGCCCCAAAACCTACTCAAATTACTCGCTAAACCCTTCTGCAATTAAATCATGCCACTAAATCCCGATCGCCGATCGATCCAATCCCACCTCAAGCAAAAAAGCCTAAATCCCACCGTTTTCTGGCGGATTGCGGAAGAGATACCACAACCCCTCAATATTGGGTTAACGGTAACATCGATCGCACTGCCGCTGCTGCTGTGGTGGCTAGTAACAACCTTCGCCAACGTAGACCCCAAATTTTTGCCTTCACCCGGCAAAGTTGTAGAGGCATTTGGTCGGCTGTGGAACACTCGCGAACTTTTAAAAGACACGGTAGCGAGTTTGTGGCGGGTGGGAGTGGGCTTTCTGTTCGCCTTGGTTTTTTCCATACCAATTGGCGTGCTGATGGGCAGTTTTCCCAGTATTCGCGCCTTGCTGGAACCCATGTTCGGCTTGATGCGATATATGCCCGCACCAGCGTTCATTCCCCTATTAATTCTCTACTTGGGAATAGGCGAAGAACCCAAAATAACGCTGATATTTATCGGCGTCTTTTTCTTCAATTCGCTGATGGTGATGGATACAGTCAAGTTTGTTCCCAAAGACTTGATCGAATCTACTTATATGTTGGGCGGTAATCGCTGGGAAATCCTAACTCAAGTTATTTTTCCCCACGTTTTGCCGGGAATTCTTGATGCTAGCCGCATCAACCTAGCTGCGGCTTGGCAATTGGTAATCGTCTCGGAATTGATTGCGGCAACCGAAGGCTTAGGCCGCCGGATCAGCGTCGCCGGTCGATTTCTGCGAACCGATGAAATTTTTGTGGGGCTGATTGTCATTGGGGCGATCGGACTGACTTTTGACTTGCTTTTTCAATATCTGCTGCGGGTTTCTTGTAAATGGTCAAGTCAGAAACAGTAAGCAGATGTTGAAGGAAGAAGGAAGTTCGGCAACGGATTATGTAACGGATGTAACGGATGGAAGATGGAAAAAGGCAGTGCTATCAACCTCAAATTAAAACCCACGCTCGATATCGTTTTTAGTCCTAAAATTTACCGATTTTGGGACTAGAAAATAAAATTTTTACTGACAATACAGAGGATAAACTCATGTTTCTACAAATCAACAATCTGCACAAAAACTTTGAAACTAAAAATGGTAAATTAGTTGTCCTCAAGGACATCAACATGAGCATCAAGCAAGGCGAATTTATCTGCGCGGTAGGCGCATCCGGTTCGGGCAAATCTACTCTGTTGAGGCAGATTGCGGGATTGGACAAGCCGACAACAGGGGAAGTGAAAATTGACGGCAAGGAAGTTGTTTCACCTGGGCCGGATCGAGGTATGGTATTTCAGCATTACACTCTTTATCCTTGGATGAACGTGCAGGAAAATGCCGAGTTTGGCCTCAAACTTCAAGGCGTTTCCAAGAACAAGCGGCGCGAACAAGCGAGCTATTATTTGAGTGTGGTAGGATTGACGCAGTTTGCTTCGTCGCTACCGAAGGAATTGTCCGGCGGGATGAAACAGCGGGTGGCGATCGCCCGCGCCCTCGCTTCTGAACCTAAAGTATTATTAATGGATGAACCTTTCGGCGCATTGGATATCCACACTAAAGAATCTATGCACGAATTCATGCTGGATTTGTGGCGCCGCACTCAGATTACAATCTTTATGATTACCCACGATGTCGAAGAAGCGGTGTTTCTTTCCAATCGGATTTATGCTTTGGGCGCTCGTCCCGGTACAGTGAGAAAGGAAATGTCGATTAATTTGCCCGATCGCACTCCCAGCGTTAAACGCCACGCCAAATTCCACGATTACCGCGACGAACTCATGGATTTGATGCGGAAACACGGACAGGAAGCAGTTGCAATGGCTGCTTAAATAGAAATAGGTTTGTAGTTGCACTTTTTGCACCTGCACCAAGAGTTTAACTGCCAATCTAAGTAAGTGGAAACTTAACATCTTGCACCATTGTCAATTACCTATTTAGGAACGGGCAAGATGCCCGTTCCACAAAACTCAATTTTATTGTGGAACGGGCATCTTGCCCGTTCTTAAGAATGGTGCAAGATATCAGTGGAAATAAATATTACTTTGGGAGAGGGCGGGTTTTGCCACTACAGAATACTATTGTTGGTTTCGCTGACCCCCCCAAATACATCAAGAGGAACTTATGGTGCAACTATCATCCATCGACCCAAACTCACAAATTGATTCAAGCCTCGTATTAATCGAAGAAACCGTACCGGGCGGCGCGTACTGGTCGGGAGTAATCAAGCGGGAAAACACCCTGCGAATCACCGATTTAGAAGGCTCTCGCGGCGTTTCCATGCTGTGCTACAACGCCGACAATGCGATCGAACGTTTCAACGCAGCAGACACCGCCAAAATTCAATTCAACGCCTTTCTCAAACAAGGCATGGCGATCTACACAGACATGGGGCGCATCCTATTTTCCATCACCCAAGACACCTCCGGCTGTCACGATTTGCTAGGAGGATGCAGCAACGCCATTAGCAATGCCAAAAAATACGGCGAAGGAGACTGGAAAAACTCCCGCGACAACTTTCTCAAAGCCCTAAGTCGGTGGGGATTGGGCAAAAAAGATATCATGCCAAACCTCAACTTATTTACTCGCATTGCCGTCAAACCAGACGGCACGATGGAGTTTCGCGAAGGCTGCGAAAAACCGGGAAGTTTTATCGATTTGCGAGCCGAAATGAACGTATTGACAATTATCTCTAACTGCCCCCACATCCTGCATCCGGGTGCAATTTACGATCCAAAACCCATCCAAATTCAGATTGTGAAAACCCCCGCACCCGCACCAGACGACTTGTGCCGCACCGCCAACCCAGAAGCCGTGCGCGGGTTCATCAACACCGATGCTTTGTTCGTGCAATAAACCCGATTCCACAACTCAACTTTGTCCGCACCAATCGGCGGTAAAAAAATCTGCAATTCCATCACAAAAAGTGAACCATGACTGCAACCACCCAACAAACTCTCGATCCAGAAACAGCAATTTACAACGAAGTCTTACCCGCCAGACATCCCTGGTCTCGCGTCATCAAAAAAGGACAGATTCTCCGCATTGTAGATTTAGGCGGAAATCAAGCAGTAGATTTTCTAGTTTACAATGCCGATGACCCTTCCGAACGCTACAGCGCCCCCGATACGATCGTCAATCAAGGCAACATCTTTGTCACTACAAACAGCCAACTCATTTCCAACGAAGGGCGAGCCATGATGACCATAATTGCTGACTCCTGCGGGCGGCACGATACCTCCGGTGGCGCCTGTAGCTGCGAGAGCAATTCGGTGCGGTTTGGACTCGATAAAAAATACCAGCACGCCTGTGTAGAAAATTTCCTCGCAGCAATTCTTCCCTACGGTTTGGGCAAGCGAGATTTAGTCAGCAATATCAACTTCTTTATGAATGTTCCGGTTAGCGAAGATGGCACGCTAGAAATTGTTGACGGCATCTCCGATCCGGGAAGTACAGTTGATTTGCGAGCCGAAATGAACGCGCTAGTTGCTATTTCTAACTGCCCGCAAATGAACAATCCTTGCAATGCTTACAATCCTACCCCGATTCAGTTGATTGTTTGGGATTCCGTGTAAATAGTTCAATATTACAGTTCAGTTAGTAGGGTGCGCACTGCGCACCTTACCTAGAGCGCATTCAACCATTTTTTTGCTGTTTGGGATGCGGTGTAAATAGTTCAATACTACTGTTCAATTAGTAGGGTGCGCAGTGCGCACCGGTGCGCACTGCGCACCCTACTGAACACCCGTGCGTAAGTCCTCAATTACAAATTAACAATTACAAATTCCCAATTCCCAATTACCCAAATGTTTAACAAAGTTTTAATTGCAAATCGCGGTGAAATTGCCTGCCGAATTATCCGCACCCTCGATCGCCTCGGAATTGCTTCGGTAGCAGTATATTCTGAAGCAGACGCCCGCGCCAAGCACGTTTTCGCCGCCAGCGAAGCCGTTTGTATCGGTGCAGCCGCCGCAGCCGAGAGTTATTTGCGGTTCGATCGCATTCTCGAAGTTGCCCGCCAAACTAAAGCTCAAGCTATCCATCCTGGTTACGGCTTTTTGAGCGAAAATGCTGAATTTGCCGAAGCTTGTGCAAGCGAAAATATTGCATTTATCGGCCCGACTCCGAGTCAGTTGCGCTGCTTTGGATTGAAGCACACCGCGCGGGAAATCGCCGCTGCAAATCAAGTGCCGCTAACTCCCGGAAGCGAACTTTTAGCAAGTTTAGAGGATGCGGAAAAAGCGGCTGGGGCGATCGGCTATCCGGTGATGCTCAAAAGTACCGCAGGCGGCGGCGGCATCGGTTTGCAGGCTTGTTTTGGCGATCGAGATTTGGCAGAAGCATTTGAAAAAGTACAGCGTTTGAGTCAAAGCAATTTTAAACAAAGCGGAGTTTTTTTAGAGAAATACATTCAAACAGCCAGGCACATTGAAGTCCAAATCTTTGGAGATGGCAAAGGAAATGTCATAGCCTTGGGCGAGCGAGATTGTTCAGTGCAGCGGCGCAATCAAAAAGTAATAGAAGAAACCCCCGCCCCTGGTATTAGCGACGAACAGCGAAATCAGTTGTACGGTGCAGCAGTGCGGCTGGGAAAAGCGGTAAATTACCAGTCAGCCGGTACAGTTGAATTTGTATTTGATGTCGATGCCAAACAGTTTTATTTTTTGGAAGTCAACACGCGCTTGCAAGTCGAACACGGCGTTACTGAAGCTGTCAACAACATCGACCTCGTAGAGTGGATGGTAAAACAGGCTTCGGGAGATTTGTTCCCCCTGGAAGAGTACCGCTATCAACCGCAGGGACACTCAATTGAGGTGCGAATTTATGCGGAAGATGCCGGCAAGAATTTTCAGCCGAGTTCCGGGTTGCTGAATCAAGTTGCGTTTCCCGAAAACGTCCGCTGCGACAGTTGGATAGAAACCGGCACGGAGGTTACTCCTTTTTACGATCCGCTGCTAGCCAAAGTAATCGTTTGCGGGGATAATCGAACCCAGGCGATCGCTCAACTAAAAGCTGCTTTAGATGCCAGTGAAATAGCGGGAATTGAAACTAATTTAGATTACCTCCGCCAGATTTTGGACGATTCCCGATTCAACCGAGGCGAACTGAACACGCGCTTTTTAAACTCTTTTGAATACGCACCTTTAACGATCGATGTATTGGATGGAGGAACCTACAGCAGCATTCAAGATTATCCGGGGCGGATTGGCTATTGGGATGTGGGCGTGCCGCCTTCTGGGCCGATGGATCATCTGGCATTTCGATCGGCAAATCGTTTAGTAGGAAATCCCGAATCCACAGCAGGATTGGAATTCACAGCGACAGGCCCAACTCTGCGCTTTAATGCCGATACAGTTATTAGTTTGACTGGTGCAACTATGAAGGGAACGCTAAACGGCGAATCGGTGCCGTTTTGGACAGCAATTCCCGTAAAAGCTGGCAGCATTCTCAAGTTAAAAGCCATTCAAGGCGGCGGCTACCGCACTTATTTAGCAGTCAAGCACGGCTTTAATGTCCCCGATTATTTGGGCAGCAAATCAACTTTTGTACTGGGCAAATTTGGCGGACACGCGGGCCGCACGCTGCGTCCGGGAGATGTGTTAAAACTCAACCAAACTGCAACTCTGGAAGCGGAAATATCTTTGCCTCCGGAACTAATTCCCACCTACAGCAATAATTGGGAAATCGGCGTTTTGTACGGCCCTCACGGCGCGCCGGATTTCTTTACTGAGTCAGACATCGAAATGTTTTTCTCCACAGAATGGCAGGTGCATTACAACTCGACGCGGACGGGCATTCGGCTGATCGGCCCGAAGCCCACCTGGGCGCGTCAAGACGGAGGAGAAGCGGGTTTGCACCCGTCTAACATTCACGATAATGCTTACGCGATCGGCACGATCGATTTTACGGGCGATATGCCTGTAATTCTCGGTCTTGACGGCCCGAGTTTGGGAGGTTTTGTGTGTCCTGCTACTATTGTGCAGTCGGAATTGTGGAAAATCGGGCAACTGAAACCGGGGGACAGCATTCGCTTTCACTGTTTGAGTTTTGCTGAAGCTTTGCAGCGGGAATTAGCACAAAATCTGCAAATTGCTACTTTTAGTTTGCCTGTTTTTGGGGAAAATGCGGAGGAATTGCCCGCCGTTCCCGCTTCTCCAATTTTGCACGAAATTCCAGAATCTCCGGGACAGGTGGCTGTTACTTACCGTCAAGCTGGGGATAAATATATTCTAGTTGAATACGGCCCGTTGGTGCTGGATTTAAATTTGCGTTTTCGGGCGCACGCATTGATGGAAGAGTTGAAAGCAAATCCGTTGCCTGGTGTGATCGAATTAGTGCCGGGAATGCGATCGCTCCAAATTCACTTTGAGGGCCGCCAGATTTCGCAACAGCAGCTAATGCAGGCGCTGATTGCGGCCGAGGCGGAACTTCCGGCGATCGAGGATTTGGAAGTGCCGGCGCGAATTGTGCACTTGCCTTTATCTTGGGAAGATGAATCGACGCTGTTGGCCATTGAAAAATATATGCAGTCTGTGCGATCGGATGCACCTTGGTGTCCCAGCAATATTGAGTTTATTCGCCGCATAAACGGGCTTGACAGCATCGAACAAGTCAGAGAAATTGTATTTAATGCTAGCTATTTAGTGATGGGTTTGGGAGACGTTTATTTAGGCGCGCCCGTCGCAACTCCCCTCGATCCGCGCCACCGTTTGGTTACTACTAAATACAATCCCGCCCGCACTTGGACTCCTGAAAATGCAGTTGGCATTGGCGGCGCGTATTTGTGCGTTTACGGGATGGAAGGGCCCGGAGGTTATCAATTTGTCGGCCGCACAGTGCAAATGTGGAATCGGTTCAAACCAACGGGGGATTTCCAGTCTGGTAAACCTTGGCTTTTGCGCTTTTTTGACCAAATCCGATTTTATCCGGTTTCTCATGAGGAATTGCACCGCTGTCGGGAAGCATTTATCGAAGGGAAGTTTAAATTAAAGGTTGAGGAAATCACTTTTAATTTGAGAGAATACAATGAGTTTTTGCATTCTATTGCTAACAGTGCGGCTGAGTTTAAAGCGCAGCAGCAGGCCGCATTTAATGCAGAGCGCGATCGCTGGGCCGCATCCGGGGAATTTGACGCTGAAGCGGCCGCAGAATCCTCGGCAGATGTGGCTTCTGACACGGCTGCGGAGGTTACTTTGCCGATCGGCTGTGAGGCAGTTGTCGCTCACGTTTCGGCTAATGTTTGGCAGGTGCTGGTTAATGTGGGAGATGCGGTTGCTGAGGGCGATCGGCTGTTAATTTTGGAAGCGATGAAAATGGAAATTGCTATTACTGCTGATGTTGCCGGCACTGTTGCCGAGTTGTTTTGTGAAAAGGGGCAAACGGTGACAGCCGGACAAATTCTAGCGGCTGTTCAACCGAATTAATCCCTCTGTTGTCAGTGCGGGGACAGTGGGAAGCTAGGCAGCAACCAAATCTGTAACTACTCTCTGGGTTAGCCACTGCATACGTTATACGTTAGTTTTTATCCTCAAGGATTCTCGGCCAATTGGGGATTTATTGACCAAGAATTTTAAAGATGGTACCCGCCACGTGATTTATCCGTGGAATCAATCCAAAATCTAAAATCTAAAATCCTCAAGCCCCCGAATTTATCTCGCGCAAGTCAATCCAAAATCTAAAATCTAAAATCTAAAATCGAATGACCGCCGAGGTCGGTGGGCTGTCCGACTCCAATACCCGGATGTGAATTTCTTCTCCGAAGGATTTGCTGTTGTCGGTGGCGGGCAAGAGTCGGGCTTCATTCGTCGCTAGATTATTGCATCACGCGATCGCCTGTAAAACTGTTTGACCAAAGCGAATCGTTAATTTAGCATTTATAGTGTTGATATTTGTTGGCTCTGCACAATCAAGTTAAGAAAGGCGCAGATGAGCGAGATTGATGAACATAAAGTTAATCGCCAGGTAAATTTAGAAATTTTTGGAGAGGTTCAACCTCATCACAAGTCAATTTCCTAAATTTTTTCATGCTGTACAGCTCACTCAATAATATGACTTCAATATCAAAGGTAATTATCATCGGCGGTGGAATTGGCGGTCTGACCCTAGCCCGTGCCTGTCTTGATGTGGGCATTGCAGTTGAACTATACGAGAAGCGCGGTCTGGATGTTATGCTCTCAAGGCCCGGAGGGATATTCATCCAACGCAATGCTTTGCGCGTCTACAAGCTTTTGCAATCAGGGCAGATTTACCAGCGTTTCTACCAGCAGGGAGGCAAGATCCTCAAAGGTGGGTTTTTTAACCAAAAAGCGGAACCCCTCTACATTAACGCTCCTCAATTCATAGGCAAAGATGACTTGGGTGTGTGCCTCCTGCGACCTGAACTTCAGCAAATTTTATTTGAAGCTTTGCCAGAGGGAACGGTGCGGACTGGCGCTGCCTTTGAGAAATTTGAGGACACGGGCAACGGCATTCGGGTATTTTTCTCTGATGGTCGCACTGCTGAGGGTGACATCTTAGTCGGTGCTGATGGTCTTTACTCCAAGGTACGCGCTAGTCTTAACGGTAGGGAGCGGTTAGAGGAGCCTGTGTACAGCAGGACTTGCTGCTGGAGAGGCTACTTTGATGGCTCTGGCTTACCACTAGATCCACAATACAGTTGGGCAGAATTCTGGGGTCAGGGCCATCGCTTTGGCTACTTCGATGTCGGTGGCGGTCGGTTTGCTTTCTATGCTTTCAACAACACCCCAGCGGGCGGTAATGACGATGCGCTGGGCGGTTCCTTGAATGCCTTGCGCTCCCTGTTTAAAGGCTATGCTGACCCAGTACCAGCGATCGTCGAAACTCTCGACGGGCACAAGATTTACCGAGATGATATTGTCGATCGACCACCGCTGGGAACCCAATGGGGGCAAGGGCGAGTTACCTTAATCGGGGATGCCGCGCACCCAGTTCAACCGAATATCGGTCAAGGGGGCTGTATGGCGGTGGAAGACTCTTTTGAACTAGCGAAACTCCTATGTACTAGCCGAAGTGCTGGCGATACTGTTCCTTCCCTATTGCGGCAGTTTGAAGGCAGCCGCACTCAGCGAGTTACTCGCGTTTTCGATACTTCCAGACAAATAGGGAAATTGGGGCAGGCGGATACGGCGATCGGATGTTTGTTGCGGAACGGCATTTACAAGCTCACTCCTACTTGGTTGGCTGACTTGCAGTTCAAATGGTTGTTTGATTACCAACCTCAATGGAATCATACCCGTACAAATCATTTAGAATAAGTTTGACATTGGGAAACACAAAATACTCCCTCAG
This sequence comes from Microcoleus sp. Pol14D4, assembly GCF_036701245.1. Taxonomy (NCBI): domain Bacteria; kingdom Bacillati; phylum Cyanobacteriota; class Cyanophyceae; order Oscillatoriales; family Microcoleaceae; genus Microcoleus; species Microcoleus sp. Pol14D4. The sequence goes on along the minus strand of NZ_JAUBQM010000068.1, from coordinate 6,533 downwards.
TTTCCCAACGATTACCATTGTTAGAAACCTCTGTGGCGTTACATTTGGGGCAGCTCATTTCAGCCCCATTCGACAAAGAAGTTTACCCTAGGTTATTCATTTTACCTGAGAGTAAACATTACTCTTTCAGCTATACCGCCTATATTTCAGGGTAAACCAATGACTCAAGAAAACAACTGGTTTGAGACAGCACGATTGGGAATGTTTGTTCACTGGAGCCATAGCAGCCAGTGTGGGTACGAAGTATCTTGGCCGTTGGTCGGAGGCGTCTTTAGCTTGCCGTACTGCCAAGATGTTCCGGTAGCGGACTATCACCGCACCGCCCAAACTTTCAATCCGACTGAATACAACCCTCAAAGTTGGGCTAATTTAGCGAAACGTTTGGGGATGCAGTATGTGATTTTGACGGCTAAACATCATGATGGATTTTCCTTATTTCATACCCAGCAATCCGACTTTTCTATCGAGTATGCGCCGTACAAAAAAGATATTGTCCGAGAATTTGTGGAGGCGATGCGGGCGGAGGGTTTGCGAATTGGGTTGTATTTTTCCTTGATTGACTGGCATTACCCTGACTATCCGGCTTTCACAGAAGCCGACAAACCGTATCAGTTTGGGAAATTTCGACAGCCAACGAGTTCTCAGTGGGACCGCTACCTAGAATTTATGTTCGCTCAAGTCAAAGAATTGTTGAGCAACTACGGAAAGATTGACTTGCTTTGGTTTGATGGCGGTTGGGAACGAAAACCAGAGCAATGGCAAGCTAAACAGCTACATGAAATGATTCGATCGCTGCAACCGCATTTGCTAATCAACGATCGCCTCCCTGGATTTGGAGACTTCGATACCTGCGAGCAATTCATTCCCCCCCAACCGCCTCAACGTACTTGGGAAGCTTGCCTAACTCTGAATGAAAGCTGGGGTTACAACCCGAAGGACACCCAATTCAAGTCAGCTCGCCAACTTATTCATACCCTCTGTGAAGTTGCAGGTAAAGGTGGCAATCTGCTGTTGAATGTCAGTCCAATGGGCAATGGGCAGATTCAATCTGAACAATTGGATTTGTTGCAATTTGTAGAAGACTGGATGGCTGTCCATGCCCAGAGTATCCTAGGAACACAGCCTGGACTGGAACCTTGGCAATTCTACGGCCCTTCTACTCGGCGGGGCAATCGCTTTTACTTATTCTTGCTGATGAAGCCCTACGAGTCAGTAACAGTACGAGGTGTACCCATTAAACGGATTCAAGACGTTTCTAAAGTCGCTGGAGGGGAATCATTACAATACTCAACTCGCTGTGCGATTGTCGATTCTATGTTAAGTGCCGATCCTCTTGGGGAGTTAACGATTCAAGTGCCTGAAGAAGCTCTCAATCCCTATGCTACGGTGATTGCAGTTGATATTGCTCCAGCTAACGATACTTAGAACAAGATTTGGCTAGTTTCGCGATCGCACTTCTTCACTTCGTACCCCAGGAGCCGATCGCATCCAGCTCAATCTCACGATCGCACTTTGGGTTCCATCTTATACAAATCATTCAGAATAAGCTTGACCGAAAGGAAAAGTGAAATACTCTGTCAGTTTCCCAATGCGATAATTGGTCGTCCTCCATAGTCAGGGTTAAGAGAGTTTTTCAATAACTTCAAAACTCGTTAGAATGATGGATAAAATTCCTCCTGATAGCTGCCAATATACTTTGAAAGTTTTTTACAAAAAGCCAGCGTTTTTCTCACCCATCTACAGAGCCTATACCTCCGAGTATTATTAATTTTTTATAAGTCATAAATTTTCCCACTATCCTTGTCTTTCCCTTTGTGTCTTTTGCTATAAAAAACTGCGGACTAAGAGCTTCCAAAATCTGTATGACTGACAGCAAATTGCCTCAGCCAGTAGTAATAAATTCCATAATTTCCTAGCTTCCTTCTCATCTCGCTGCCCAATATATGCTATAAAAATAAATTTTTTTAGAGCATCTCTAGCCAGTTCTTTCTACTGCTTATTACCTTATTCACTCTGATGAACTTCTATCTATCAGAAATTTTCGTTATTGTGGAATAGGTTGATGTTGGGGGTTAATGACAAACTGTCAGAGACAGTCTTTACCTTTAAATTTTTGCTTTTCACTATGATTCAGACCATTTTTTATGACATTTTTACAACGGCAAAGCGGACAATTCATAAAGAAGGAAGTTAAGAAAGTAGAACTAAATAATTCTACCGGCTTTCCATAACTATGCACCGCTACCAAATTATTAAAGCCTTGTGGATTTGAATTGAGCAACTTTAAGAAGTTTAAAATTAGAGCTTTGATTAGCTGGCGGTTTCCTACACTCACTTTAGCATAGTAAGTACGAAAGATCCGTTTGATTATTTGCCAACAGTTAACAGGAGGATGGAGAAGGTGTTGGAGGAACAAACCTGTGAAAACCTTTATGCTCTGCCTGGTCAGTTTAACAACTATATCTTATCGATTTGTCCCTTGGCTGCAAGATAATGGTGACGTGCGTCATAAACAGCAGGTTATGGCTTTGTTTAGGCTTTAAGTTTGTTTGAGTCCCGTTAACTTAACTCCAGCAGCCCAGAAGAGACCGGCAAACCATCCTGAAATACCAGCAATTCTCCAGGCTGAATTTGCGTCCAAACTTCGTTATCTGTCAGCGGAAAAGTGGCAATAACAGCCACGCGATCGTCCTCATTGGTCAATTCCCGAAAATCGACTGTTACATCTTCGTCGATCGAGTGAGCGCTAGCAAAAGGTGCTTGTCGCACAATATAATGCAGATTAGTAGAACAGTGGGTGAACAAGTGTTCTCCATCGGAAAGTAAATAATTAAAAATTCCGTGTTCTGCCAAAGTTTTAGTAATTTCCTCCAGTACCTGGTAAATTTTCGCTAAAGCAGGCTTACTATGAGGAAAAGTGGAGCGCAGCTTTTCTAATATTAAACAAAATGCTTTTTCACTGTCAGTTTTGCCCACAGGTTTGTAAACTCCGGCACATTCTGGATCAAAATTTTCAAGATTTCCGTTGTGAGCAAACACCCAATAACGTCCCCAAAGTTCCCGAATAAAAGGGTGGCAGTTTTCCAGAGCAATTTCGCCTTGCGTAGCTTTGCGGATGTGAGCAATGACGTTAGTTGAATGAATGGGATAGCGACGCACTACTTCTGCAACCGGAGAAGCAATCGCAGGTTTAGAGTCTATAAAAAGGCGACATCCCAAACCTTCAAAGAAAGCAATTCCCCAACCGTCTTGATGAACGTCGGTTTTGCCCCCCCTTGCAGAAAAACCCTCAAAAGAAAAGCAAATATCTGTCGGAACATTGCAGTTCATTCCCAGTAATTGGCACATAGCTTTTAAGTCTCTGGAGTGTGGATCGATCGCGCAGCTATTGGCAGCTACAGATTTGCGGTGATAATATTATAGTATTAAGGGGTTAAATAAGTTAAATACACTTAATATTTTGGCTGGATCAATGGTAGTGAGACTGAAGCCAAAAACTTGGCGATAGCTAAAAAAATCGCTCGTGTTTCCTTGGGAACGATGTTAACCGATAAATCGCTATACACTTTTTCCAGTGTAGACAGCGAGTATAAAATATTAGCCGATATCCGGGATGGAATTGATAGGACTTTGATGGTTTGGCAGCACCGTTTGAATGCCTTTAACAATCAGCCGGTCATTCACATTATCAAAAATCATGGAAAAATTAGTTTGCTTAAATGATCGGGGAACTGAATCTGGTGTTTATGAATAGTGCTGGAAAAGATGATATCTAATGTATAAAAAGCTAATTAATGGTGTATTTTGGTATCGATTATATCTGCCCCCACATCATTAATATTACTACTTAACTATCCTAGCGATAAAGAGATGTTTTAATTAAAATTAAAGCAATGGCACAGGAATGTCTGAGGAAATAATATCGCAGATTTTTAATTTTTCCTTCATTATAAAATCTGTTAAAAAAAACGGGAACCGGATAGTCAATCAGGCGTCACATAGGTGAAGAAACCGAGGACAGCAGTTTGACTCGTGCGTCGGTTTTGGGAGAAGGAATGCAATTTACGATCGCCCTTCATCTCGAATAGTGCGTCAAGCGTAGCTACTCCGTAGGAAATCACGCTTTTTCTCAATTTTTTTGCTTTTTACTCACAAAGTATAAGTGACATGAAAAATCATAAGTGCGATCGACCAATTTGGAAAATCCTTAGCAGCTTAATACTAGGATTCGGATTGCAGGCATTATTCAGCATTCCAGCCTTAGCAGAAACGACAGATCCTGAAACAACAGCAAATAGTGCAAATTTGGAAGATCCAGTTAATGAATGGTATCAATTACCCGCACCGACAAATAATCTACCGGAGAATTTCGATCGAGATTACGATCGCAAATTAGTCGAAAAAGCTGACAATGTAGAGGAAACTTCACCGATAAACCCCACATCGGAGCCACCCGTACCTATCGCGAGTGAGATAGAAACTCACGTATCCGAAGCCAGCGAAACGCAGCCCGCCCCAATACCCGCATTAGTGGAAGAAAATAAATTAGAAAGTCCCCCGTTAATTTACCAGGCTCAAAACTCGATAGAACAAGTTACATCAGTTTCCCAACTCAGCGACGTACAGCCCACAGACTGGGCATTTCAAGCACTGCAATCCTTAGTAGAAAAATACGGCTGCATAGCTGGATACCCCGACGGAACCTATCGCGGAAACCGCGCTATAACGCGCTATGAATTTGCAGCAGGAGTCAATGCTTGTTTAGATACAATCCGCGAGTCCATCGCCAAATCAACTGAAAGTATAGCTAAGCGAGACGACTTAATAAAACTGCAAAAATTGCAAGAAGAATTTGCAGCCGAAATTGCCACCATGCGAGGCAGAGTGGATGTGCTAGAAGCGCGAACGAGCGAACTAGAAGCCAATCAATTTTCGACCACAACTAAGCTGTCGGGATTCACAATTTTTGGAATACAAGGGCGCACGCCCAACCGTGCGGATCGGACTCCCAGAGACGGCAAAAGAGATACCAAAGACCCCGGTACAAATGTCAACATTATCAACCTAAATCAATTCTACTTAACCACTCAATTTAGTCCTCGCAGTAACTTATTAATCGGTTTTTACAACCAGAACGGAAGCAATTCACCACAATTAACCGAAGACGTAAACCTTGCTTATAATGTAGCCGAAACTTCTGGATTAACTGTCAGCGACCTCAACTACCGCTTTCTGGTCGGCGACAAATTGGCAGTGTTTGCAGGAACAGCAGGAGTTAACATGATTACCGCTTTTCGAGGGCCGAATCGCGCAGAAAGTGCAGCTTCTGGCCCCCTTTCTGCGTTCGCGCAAAGAAACCCAATTTTGAACACTGGTTTGGGTTTAGGCGGCATCGGCATTGACTGGCAATTTGCGAATCGAGCCAGTTTGCAAGCAGTTTATTCTACTAACATTCCCGGATTTTTTGTGAGTTCTAACGGGTCTAAAAGACACAATACATTGGGGGTACAACTAACTCTGACGCCAGCCGATCCCGTTGATGTTACTGTCTATTATGTTAACGATTATTCGCCGGACGGTAATTTGATTAGTTTGGCAGGGGATAGCCAATTGACTGCTATCAACTCTAACACAAATAAGTCCGCTTCTCTGCAAACAAATGCAGTGGGAGCAAGTTTAAATTGGCGCATTTCCTCGCGAGTTTCTCTAGGAGGTTGGGCTGGTTATACTAATTCTCGCATTCCGGGTAAATCTGGTACGGTAGCAACTACAAATTATATGGTTTTTGTAAATTTCCCCGATTTGTTTAAAACCGGAAATTTAGGAGGAATTTATATCGGGCAGCCACCTAAAATTGTCAGCAGCAATTTATCTACAGGCAATAACGTTCCTGATTTTTTAGATACGGGTTTAGGGCGATCGGGCGGGCAACCGGGAACGACTACTCATGTAGAGGTATTCTACCGTTGGCAGGTGAATGATAATATCAGCGTCACCCCTGGATTGATCTTGATTTTTCAACCCGGTCACACTCCCGATAGCGACCCGATCTCAGTTGGTGTATTGAGAACTTCATTCTCCTTTTAAGAGTTTAATCCTGTGAGGGCGGGTTTAGTAGAGAACCCAATTGCCAACAATTTTGGCGAACCCGCCCCGGAGGAACGAACCAGAAGAAAATTTAATTTAATTTTGTGGAACCGACATCCTGCCTGTTAAGCGAGAAAGGTATTCTTCGGTAAGCCGACAGTAATTAAAACCCCAGGCCAGCGGGATTTCCTAAAATTTTTTCTCAGTAAAAACCCGCTATCTTTACTCCAACTTTACATTTAGCAGTAATTTCCCCGTTTTTATCTTTTTTTCATACATACAAATACCTAATTATTAAGTTTAAAAAAATACGCATAAACACGCTTGAAACATAAGTTTTCCTAACTTAATCTATTATTAGGAGCATTACTATAGCAATTCCATTTGAGATGTAAATATGAATTTCTATGGTAAAATAGGAAAGTTTGATAATAAATGAAAGGGAA
>NZ_JAUBQM010000067.1:0-37753 GCF_036701245.1 Microcoleus sp. Pol14D4 | reverse complement strand
CCGACTCCTGCGGGAACTCCGACTCCGACTCCTGCGGGAACTCCGACTCCGACTCCTGCGGGAACTCCGACTCCGACTCCTGCGGGAACTCCGACTCCGACTCCTGCGGGAACTCCGACTCCGACTCCTGCGGGAACTCCGACTCCGACTCCTGCGGGAACTCCGACTCCGACGGGAACTCCAACGCCAACGGAAATTCCGACTCCGACGGGAACTCCAACGCCAACGGAAATTCCGACTCCGACTCCGACGGGAACTCCGACTCCGACGGGAATTCCGACTCCGACTCCGACGGGAACTCCAGACGATCGCGATTGCATTTGCGAACAGATTAGCCTACCCGCGATCGGTTCGATTCCCGGCCCGAATTCAGTTGATCGCACTTTCAACGGCACTGACGGCGACGACTTCCTCACTGCCAGCAATCTCAAGGACGCTATCAACGGTTTCAACGGCGACGACATTCTGCTGGGCGAACAAAGCAACGACAATATTTACGGAGGACGGCCCAACAATATCCCCCTGGGCCCGAATGCAGACAGAGACTTGCTGTTTGGTGGCCGTGGCAATGATTACCTCAACGGCCACGCCGGCAACGATCTCATTTTTGCGGGTAAGGGCGATGATGTCGCGATCGGCGGCAAAGACGATGACTTGATTTGGGGTGACAAGGGCAATGACACTCTGGTTGGTGCTCAGGGTAACGACTGCTTGTTTGGAGGCAGTTTTTACCCGTCTAGCCCTGACTCGAATGGACGCGATTTGCTGTTTGGCGGTGCGGGCAACGACTTCTTGAATGGGGGAAATGCTGCGGATACTCTCAGCGGCGGCGAGGGCAATGATACTGTTTATGTCGGCAAGGGCAATGACGTTCTGGTGGGGGGTACTGGCAACGATCTGTTGTTGGGCGATCGCGGCAGTGATAGCATTTGCGGCGACGACGGGGACGATACTATTTTAGGAGACAGTGCGATCGACTTTAACGGCGGGCCAGATTCCCTCTGCGGTGGTGCTGGCAATGATTTGATGTTTGGCAACGGCGGTAGTGACAAGCTATGCGGCGAGGAGGGCAACGATACTCTCTATGGCGGTAAAGGCGACGATTGTCTGATTGGGGGTTTGGGCAACGATATTCTCAGCGGCGACATTGGGCGCGATCGCTTTGTTTTAACAGCAGGTGAAGGCAGCGATCAAATTACTGATTTCACAAAAGGTGAAGATTTGCTGGTGTTAGCGGGCGGTCTAACTTTTGGTCAACTTAGTATTACTCAAAACGCTAATGCAGCTTTCATCAGGATTGGTGAGAACGGTCAATTGTTGGCTGCTTTAAATGGAGTTCAAGCTAGTGCGATCGGTGTGAATGATTTTACTATCTTCGGGTAAGCACAAATTAATTAACTAAGGTGCAATGGCACTGAAAAAGTGAGCAAAAAAATCTGTAAGGCAATATATATAGCAAAACCATTTGATTTGTAAATAATCGATTCAATCATCACAAGCGTTTCAGGTTATTCTACATTCACGACTCAAATAGATTTGCTATAGATCGTTGCCTTAAAAACACAAAAATCTATCTCTCTTATGTCAAATCGTGCGTCTATTCTCAAGCAACAATTTTTACAGAGTGTGGCCTTACCCTGCAAGGAGCTTCTACCAGACTTTAAAGTCGAAGAGCTTCTGGCTAACGAGAATGTGAGGTATTACAGCAGCGTCTACACACCCATAGTGACGTTATGGGCAATGGTATCCCAGGCGATCGGACTCAATGGGGCTGTATCAATCTGTTTACGTGAAGCGAAGCTATCCCGTTCCCCGTAGGGGTTCCCGAAGGGTAGGGAATCGCCCTAATTTGGCAGAAAAGAACCATTCCATTATACTGGTGTTTTTTGCCAAAATTAGGAAGCAGTAATTTACAAGAAAAAACCCTCGCTCTCGAACAAGTTTTACCCTAGTTTCAAGAATATAAATCGATCGTTTTGGGCGATGGCGTCCCGCCCCGCAAGCTACGAGAATGTTGTTCTGTAGACTTGCGAAATTGGCTCAAGACAGTGGGTGTATCTTTTTGCTTAAGACTGAAAAAGAATCATTGTTTGGAAACAGAAAACTTAATTTGGCAACGTTTAGACCACTTAGGATGCATCCTGTGGAACTTCCTTATATTTTCCAGGAATTAGGGTCAGAAAAACGCAGCCAGTAGCAGGATTTGATATTGCTTGTAAATGGCAACGAAATTATCGGGAAGGAAAGTAAAAGACGCCTGGTTTATTTTAACAGATTTAGGATCGCTGCCATTCGCTATCTCCGCTTATAAACAGCGAATGGGAATTGAAGAAATGTTCCGAGATTGCAAGACAGGAGGTTATAATCTATAAGGGAGTGGTTTAAGGGGAGACCGACTGATTAAGATGATTCTGTTAATGGCTATCGCCTACACTTCCGCGATATTTCAAGGCATTGAAACTCAGAAAAAGCAGGTACAAAAAATATGTATCTCGCCGATCCCAACCGAGAAAAAAATACCGTAGACAGAGTACATTTGGCGTTGGTAAGGATGGAGAACAGTGGGTTGATTATCTCGACCGACATTTATTATAAATTCAACAGTTAATGAAGTTGACTCGAAATAAAGGTCGCTTTTATCAACAGGGTATACGGGCTGCCACCCTTATTGCGTCTATCTCCTAAACCTCTTTATCACCCTCCCTGCTATCAGCAGTCGTGGCCATGCGTCACAACCTGTTACTCAAAGCTATGAGTGAACGATTTTTGGGTCGTGGAAAGGTCAAAATGCAGGTAATTGGGACCTTGATGAGGAAACTGGTCTATTTGGCTTTTGGCATTTTAAAATCCCAAAAGCCGAATGGACCCCAATTATTTGAACGCTACCCATTGACAGGTCAAGACAGTATCTACAACTTTTTGACAATGATGCAATATGTTTGACGCTTTCTACAACTGTCCGAAACCTTTTTTAGGCTTATCTTTTTTCTTTTTCTTCTTCTGCTGCGCCCCCATATAGCCGCGGGAACCGGGCTGCATTCCGGGGCCGCCCATTCCGGGCATTCCGGGCATTCCGGGCAATCCTCCCATTCCTGTAAAGTTGCCTTGACTCATTTGTTGCATCATTGTACGCATTTTCTGGAAGTCGCTGACGAGCTTTGTTACGTCGTTTTCTGCGTAGCCGGCGCCTTTGCCGATGCGGCGGCGGCGCGATGGAGAACTTGCTAAAAGTTCGGGGTTGCGGCGTTCTTCGACTGTCATGGAATTGATCATGGCTTCGGTGCGTTTTAGCTGCACTTCTCCCTGCCGCATTTGTTCCTCTGAGAGTTTGTTCATCCCCGGAATCATTTTCATGATGCCGCCGAGGGAACCCATATTTTTTAACAGTCTGGTTTGTTTGAGAAAGTCGGTAAAGTCAAACTTTGCCGTGAGCATTTTCTCTTGCATTTTTTCGGCGTCGGCGATGTCGAATTCTTCTTGCGCTTTTTCTACTAGCGTCAAGACGTCGCCCATGCCGAGTATTCTTGATGCCATGCGATCGGGATAAAATGGTTGCAAGGCTTCCACTTTTTCGCCTACGCCGACAAATTTAATCGGCGCGCCGGATATTTGCCGCACTGATAAAGCTGCACCGCCCCGGCTGTCGCCGTCTAATTTGGTTAAAATTGCACCGGTAATGCCGATTTGTTCGTGAAAGGTGCGGGTTAAATTTGCTGCTTCTTGGCCGGTCATGGCATCAACAACTAACAGCGTTTCGTGGGGTTGTACTGTTTGTTTGATGCGACCCAATTCTGCCATCATGTCTTGGTCGATTTGCAGGCGGCCTGCTGTATCGACGATGATGGTATCGATGCCAATTTGTTTGCCGTGTTCGATGCCTTGGCGGGCAATTTCTACGGGGTCAATGTCTTTGCCTAATTCAAATACTGGTACGTCGATTTGTTTGCCCAGGGTTAGCAATTGGTCGATCGCCGCAGGTCGATAAATGTCGGTTGCGACTAGCAGTGCGGTACGATTTTGCTTGCGGAGGTGCAGCGCTAGTTTGGCGGTAGCTGTGGTTTTCCCGGTTCCTTGCAAACCGGCCATGAGCACGACTGTGGGCCCGGATTCGGCGGTGGCGAGGGGTACGTTGGTTTCCCCCATGACGCGCACGAGTTCGTCGTGGACGATTTTGATGAATTGTTGGTCGGGACGGACGCCTGAGACGACTTCTGCGCCTTGTGCTTTTGCCGCTACCTCTGAGATGAAGTTTTTGACGACTTGGAGGTTGACATCGGCTTCCAAGAGGGCGCGGCGGACTTCTTTGAGGGCGTCTTGAATGTTGGACTCGGAGATTTTATTCTGTCCGCGCAGTTTTTTCCAGGTGGATTCGAGTCGATCGGCGAGGGCTTCAAACATAGGGCATTGTTGGCTAGTCAGTCTTTTTAATTTTAAGGCTAAATGCGGATGTTTGGATTAATGTTTTGCTAATTTTTGAATAATCCTTTCAGGGCAGGCTAGAAGCCCACCCCACAAGAAAATTCATATATTGTGGAACAGGCATCTTGCCTGTTATTAAAACTGCTGCCGCAAAATTCATCTATTGTAGAACAGGCATCTTGCCTGTTACTAAAACTATTGCCCTAAACTTCATCTATTGTGGAACAGGCATTTTGCCTGTTCCTAAAACTGCTATAAGATGTGAGTTTTTACATATTCTGCGATCGCTGGTTGGAGTTGGAAGAGAGTGCGATCGCCTTTTTGAACTTTTTCGATTAATAACCTCCGTCTCAAGGATTCGACGGCTTTGAGGAATTCAGAAGGGGATAATTCCAGGAGGGCTGGCTTTTTGGAGATTTCGACTGCTTTGATTTGATTTGCCAACCAAGACATTAGACCTCTTGCAAAAAAAATCTATGCTATAATAGAAAGTTTTCAATTTAATCCCCCTAGAGCTAACTCATAATTATAAATTGCTGATAACAAATTACAACGCAGACCATAACGGCGACGACGATTCCGATAACGACTCGACAAGATTTTAAAAATTTTCAGACTCCGGTTAACGTGTTCAATAACAATTCTTTCTTGTGCTAGAGCTCGATTGTAGTCTTTTTCTAAGAGAGAAAGTTTCCCATTTTTAGGTTTCTTTCTAGGAATATAACTATTGGAATGATAATCTTTTATGCCTTGATACCCACTATCTTGTAAGCTGTCTGTTTCGGGATGAAAATGGATTTTACTTTTTTTAAACAAGCTAAAATCGTGGCAATGTCCTTGCCCAAAAGCAGTGCAAATAATTGCTCCTGTCTCTTGATTAATGACCAATTGAGTTTTGAGGGTATGACATTTCTTCTTGCCTGAATAATATTTTTTCTGTTTTTTTTTTTGTCGTTCAATAGCTGTTTCTGTGACATCGCCACGACTGCTGGATAATCAGAGTTTTTGAGTAATGCTTTTTTCCCAGGAAGACGGAATTTTCCAGTTTTCATTAAAGTTGATTCGATGTCAATTACAATTCGGCTGCTGGGTTGATTCAGATACTCCCCAATTTGTCGCAATATGAAAATATGTTCGATATTCTCGCCAATATTCCAATGCAACTAAGACCTGTTCTTCAAGAGCGCCGGATAGTCCCACGCCCTCTTCTGTCTTTATGATTTTCTGACCTGAATTCTTCCAAGGCTTTAACCATTACTTTTAAAGTTTCAATTTTGACACCAAATCTACGTTTAAATTGATGAGATGTCAAATTTAGATAAGATTGATTTTTCATGATTTACTGATTGTGCAACAACCAATATAAGTTTCTAGTATCTTATCCTGTTTCTAGCAAGGCAAGAGTAAAAATAAGTTAAGAGTTGGGATTCAATCCAGTCAAGCAAAACTATCCATTATATCATAAAATTATTTTGCAAGAGGTCTATTACTTGTTTTTCGCTGTCTGACAAGCGCTGAAAATGTTTGTGCAATAAATATTCTAAGTCTCCTAAAAATAGGCTATCATAGGATAAAAATTCATAAACACTGCCACTAAATAAGTCTTGAATTGCAGCGCATACGGTATTTAACCACAAGGGATTTCCTCGGTAAATGTCTATCAAATTTGACCAGTTTTCCGATTCAAGTAAACCTTTTTTTGTGAATATTTCTCGCGCTGGTTCGCCTAAACTATTGAGTTGCAATGTTTGACAATTTTTCGGGTGGCTTTCTAATGCTGCAATTTCTCTGGGTTTTTCCCAACTAATCAAAACTATGCAACTGTTGTGACATGATTCTGCTATTGGTTTGAAGAAAGTGCCATAGTTTTCATAGCCTGGTTTGTAATTTCCTGCTAGTTGTTGGCTGCTAAAGATTGTTTGCACATCATCAAGCAATACTCCGGACAGTTTTTGAGACCGAGGCCCAAACCCTCATTCTACCGTTAGCATTTGACCTCACTCAGAAGACCCAAACCCGCATTCTGCCGTTAGTGATTGAAAACTGTCCGGACTATTGATCAAGGATGATCAGACAGCGGTGCGATCCCAAATATTAGACCTCTTGCAAAAAAAATCTATGTTATAATTAAAGGTTTTGAATTTTAGACCTGAAAGCTAACTCATAATTGTAAAGTGCTGACAACAAATTACAACGCAGACCATAACGGCGACGGCGATTCCGATAACGACTCGACAAGATTTTTAAAATTTTGAGACTCCGATTAACGTGTTCAACCACAATTCGCTCCTGTGCTAGAACTCGATTGTAGTCTTTTTCTCTTCGAGAAAGTTTCCCATTTTTAGGTTTCTTTCTAGGGATATAACTATTGGGGTGATAATCCTTTATCCCTTGATAGCCACTGTCTTGTAAGCTATTTGTTTCGGGATGAAAATGAATTTTACTTTTTTTAAACAACTTAAAATCGTGGCAATGCCCTGGTCCAAAAGCAGTGCAAATAATTTCTCTGGTCTCTTGATTAATTACCAATTGAGTTTTTAGAGTATGATATTTCTTCATTTCTTCTTGCCACAGGAATATCTCTTCTGTTTTTTTTTAGGTCGTTCAATAGCGGTTTCTGTGACATCCATCACCACGATTGCTGGATAATCAGAGTCTTTGAGTAATGCCTTTTTCCCCGAAATACGGAACTTTCCCGTTTTCATTAAAGTTGATTCAATGTTAGTTACAATTCGGCAAATCGTTGATTCGGATACTCCCCAATTTGTCCCCATATGAAAATAGGTTCGATATTCTCGCCAATATTAATCGGCCACTAAAACTTGTTCTTCAAGAGTTAAGGCGCTGCGGCGTCCTCGTTTATCTTGAGGATTTTCTAGCCGGAATTGTTCTACAGTGTTAACCATTTCTTTAAACGTTTGAATCTGGATACCAAATCTCCGTTTAAATTGCTCCGGTTTTAAATTTTTATAAAATCTATTGTTCATGATTGATTTATTGTGTAACTACAAAATACCTTTTTCGCATTTTATGCTGTTTTTAGCAAAATGTCCTAAAAATTAGCTATAACCTGCAATCTGCTCCACTTAAGCAAAACCCTTGATTATAGCATAAAATTATTTTGCAAGAGGTCTATTGTAGGGGCAATCCCCCCGTGGTTGCCCTTTCTTCGGGGGCGGGCATGGGGGGATTGCCCCTACAGAATTGAATTAAGTCGGTTTCGAGTGTTTGGAGGGGTGGCGCGTCGCGGAGGCTTCGCCAGATTATACAGTCGAATTCATATTGAATGTGTTGGATTAGTTGGAGTGCGATCGCACTTTTGCCACTTCCGCTTAATCCTAATACCATTTTTTTAAAGATGTGATAGACTTGTGTAAAAAGTAAAGGAGAGCATTACAATGTCTGGTCGTCCTCATATAAAGATTACCGAATCAGCAGAAAATTTACGAGAAATCCTCAAACAGCAAAAAAGAATCCTAGCTTATAATAAAGTCCAAATGCTTTATTTATTTCAGTCAAAACAAGTAGAAACTGGGCGGGAAGTATCGGCAGTTTTAGGTAAAAGTGAGGCAACAATTCATCGCTGGCTCTCTCAATATAAAGAGGGCGGTCTGGAAAATTTGTTAAAAAATCTGCAGGTTTTTGGTCGCCCAAAAAAGTTCTCAGTTGAAGTAGCAGCGACCTTGCAACAAGAGTTGAGAGACCCCGAAGGATTTCAGAGTTATAAAGAAGTTCATCTTTGGCTATGGTTGATTAAAGGAATAGCCAGTAGTTACCAGGCTGTATATTCTTGAGTGACAGGGGAATTAAAAAGTAAATTAAAAATTCCCAGACCTCGCAGTGTTTCTCAGAATTCTACGGCAATTAATGAATTTAAAAATAACTTGCATCAACAGATAAAAGCTCTACTAGAGAAAGCTTTACCTCAAGTAAACAAATATAAAAAAGTCACTTATTGGTGTAGCGATGAAACTCGACTAGGACTCCATACAATTCGTCGGCGCCTGACGCTTTCAGCCGTAAAGCCCATCGAGAAGCATCAATGGAAATTTGAGTGTTTTTGGCTGTATGGCGCAGTATCCATCGCTACTGGAAAAAGTTTTTTTTGGGAGTTTTCCCATTTAGACAAAGTTTGTTTTAGAGCATATTTACAACTTTTGTCAATACAATATCCTGAGCAATTACACATCATTCAAGTGGATAACGCACCCGCTCATAAGTTGGACTCATCTGAATTACCAGACAATGTTATTTTACTATTTCAGCCTCCGGCTTGTCCCGAAGTAAATCCGACAAAAAGAGTATGGGAATATCTGAAAGATTTTTTAGCGAAAGTTGGTGTTTAGTAATCTTGACGAACTCCGCACAAAAGTCAAGGAAATTTTGGCATCTTTCAACGAACGTGTCATTAGTTTTCTCACCGGATGGTCTTGGATTTTACATTCTTTATCTCTATCACATCTTTAAAAAAATGGTATTAGTCGATCTAGTGGACTTTGAAATACTCGATCGCGCAGTTGGTAATGGTTGATACCGTCCATTGACTGCACCCAATGCCCTCCAGAGAGACATGACTTACGCAGGTACACTACATATAGCGTGCCTGCGTAAGTCTTGTTAAGCAAACTTAATCTTCAAATAATCATCCTCCATCTTCGCCCCCGAAGGTTGCAGCGCCGCTAAAGCTTGGGGCAACACCAAATTACGGCGGTGATTTCCAATCCGAACATTCAACTCATCTCCCGTTTTGCTCAACTGAATTTGATCTTTAGCAATTCCGGGCAAATACAGCTCAAGACTATATTGATTGTTTTCCTGCACGATCTTAATCGTATTTTCTTTGTAATAAACTTGACTGGGGTCTTCGTCTTTGTAAAGCGTTTCTTTCAACCGTTCCAAAGCTGCCAAACCGCACATTTCTTCAGAATAAAGTGGCACCTCCTTAACTGGCAGCGGCATGAAATCTGAGTGAATTTCCTGACGGTACTGCTCCTGACTTTCTTTCCACCGTTTGAAAAATGGGTCAGTTACTTCTGCGGGAATAATCCGGTTAGCTACTACTAAATCTGTGGCTACATTGTACAAACTCAAATAGGCATGAGCGCGCAGAGACTCTTTAATTACCATTTTTTCGGGATTAGTAACTAACCTTACCGAAGTGACAGTATTGTCAGTTAAAACCTTTTCCAAAGCTTCGATTTGTTCGTAAAATTCGTAAGGTGCATCCATCACCTCTTTGTCTGGTAAAGAAAAACCCGCAATCGGTCTAAAAATAGGTTCCACTAAAGGCCGAAGGGCGGCTGATATGCCTTGCAGCGGCTTGTAAAATTTTCTCATGTACCAGCCGCCAACCTCCGGCAAACTTAGCAGTCTCAATGCAGTGCCAGTTGGGGCAGAATCGATAATTAAAACATCAAATTCACCTTCGTCATAATGCCGCTTCATTCGCACTAAACCGAAGATTTCATCCATTCCTGGCAAGATGGCTAATTCTTCAGCTTGAACGCCTTCGAGCCCCTGCGCTCGCAAGACTTGAGTAATGTAGCGCTTAACTGCTCCCCAATTGCCTTCTAATTCCCTGAGAGCGTCTAATTCTGCTCCCCACAAATTCGGCTTCACCAGCCGCGAATCGTGTCCGAGTTCCATGTCAAAGCTGTCGGCTAAGGAGTGAGCGGGATCAGTGCTCAGCACTAGGGTTTTGTATCCCAATTCGGCACATCGCAGCCCAGTCGCAGCGGCTACGGAGGTTTTGCCGACGCCGCCTTTTCCAGTCATTAATATTAAACGCATTGATTGTTTAGCTCGCCTGAAAGTAGTTTACTCTTATATTGTAACGTTATGTAACAAAAATTAATTTGCTGGGGTAATTAATTGGGGCGACAAGCAGCCGCTGAACACAGCGCATTTCCTGTGAATCACGAAATTGCTGCCATGTCAAGATCAGTTAAAATTATTTATCTCAGATATCAATTGCAACAAATAAAAATCCATCAGCGTTCATCTGTGTTTATCTGTTAATATCTGCGCTTAAAAAAGGGCTCTCGCTCTTGAAACACTATTTTTTATTGCTAAAAAACCTAAGAAAAATTCTCAAACATTAGTTTTCAGAGGAAATACAAGCTGTTTGATCGCATCCAACCGCGAACAGTCCCAGTAATCGATGTGAGAAACAATTAAACCGTCGCTGTTGACTTTCAGTTCGCTCCTACCAGCGATCGCCATTTTAGGTCGCCAAGGTAGCGGTGCGAGCCAGCTCAAAGTCCAGCGAGTTTCTATAAGATCGGACGATCGCGAAATGCCGTGCAAGTCTAGTTTAATTTCTTTAAAAAAATTCCCCATAAACCCGATCATTTTGCGGTAGCGATCGACTCCTGTAAATCGATTCACCGGATCCTCAAAATAAACATCTTTGGCGTAAATGCTGTAAGTCTGATTTTGAGGAAATCTTTGATAATCGTCTTTGAGAATTTGAATAATATCCATTCTGATTAGCTATTTGCCTTAAATTATTATAATATAGTTTATACCTGCTTGAGAAAAGGCGGACAACTTATGATCGACCTGTACACTTTTACCACACCGAACGGTCGCAAAGTCTCGATCATGCTCGAAGAAATAGGTTTACCCTACAGCGTGCACGTCATCGACATCACCAAAAACGACCAATTTAGCCCAGAATTCATCGCAATCAACCCCAACAGCAAAATTCCGGCGATAGTCGATCGAGATAACGGCATCACCGTCTTCGAGTCTGGCGCTATTCTGATCTATCTTGCCGAAAAAAGCGGCAGATTTCTGCCCGCAGACAAACAAAAATACTTTCAAGTTATAGAGTGGCTGATGTTTCAAATGGCCAGCGTCGGTCCGATGTTTGGTCAGCTCAACCACTTCAAACGCTTTGCACCCGAACAAATTCCCTATGCGATTGGGCGCTACGAAAAAGAAACCTTGCGGCTCTACGGAGTATTAGACACTCAACTAGCAAAATACGAATACATCTGCGGCGACTATTCGATCGCCGACATTGCTACCTATCCCTGGGTTGCTATTTACGAATTTCAAGGATTAACCCTCGACAACCACCCCCATCTCAAACGTTGGGTAGAAACCTTGCAGAACCGTCCCGCCGTTGAGCGCGGCATGGCTGTTCCCGAACTGCAAAAATAGCAATTTTTTAACCGCAGACAGACAAAGATATTACCAATCTTATCTGCGTTCCTCTGCGGTTAAAAATCTTTAAAACCTAATCAGCAAAGTGCTTAATAATCGCCTCCGCAAACTCCGAACACTTCAACTCAGGCACCGGCGGTTCCATCAACCTCGCCAAATCGTAAGTAACTTCACCGTTAGAAATTGCCGCTCCCAAACCCTTCTTAATCAAGTCTGCAGCTTCCTGCCATCCCAGGTATTCTAACATCATCACCCCGGACAAAATCAGGGAACCGGGATTGACTTTATCCAAACCGGCGTGTTTCGGTGCAGTGCCGTGAGTTGCCTCAAAAACTGCACATTCATCACCAATATTCGCGCCGGGACCCATACCCAATCCGCCGACAATGGCGGCGGCCGCATCGGATAAATAATCCCCGTTCAGATTCATTGTCGCTAAAATCGAATACTCGGCCGGCCTGGTTTGAATTTGTTGGAAAATACTGTCAGCAATTCGGTCGTTGACCATAATTTTTTCTTTCCACTGACCACTGCCGTGAGTGTCCCAAATTGCAAACAGAACATCGGCGACTTCTTGACGAATTTTGGCTTGTTTTTCTGGCGTCAAAGCATCATATCCAGGGTCTATTTGGCGGGCATTATCTTCTAAGCTGATGTCGGGATTTTTTTCTTTGTTGGCAAGAATCCAAGACTCTCTTTCAGTCACGCACTGAGCGCGAAATTCGGTAGTTGCTAATTCATAACCCCAATCTCGGAAAGCTCCTTCGGTGTATTTCATGATGTTGCCTTTGTGCACCAAAGTTACTTGCTGCTTCTCTTTTGGCAACCGTAAAGCGTGGGTAATAGCGCGCCGTACTAAACGCTGAGAACCTGTTTTGCTAATGGGTTTAATTCCGATTCCCGAATCGAGGCGAATTTGTTTTTTGCCATGTTCTGGTGTTGCTGGAATTAACTCATTATTGAGGAATTCAATCAATTTTTTGCCGATTTCGCTGCCTTTTGCCCATTCAATTCCGAGGTAAATATCTTCTGTATTTTCCCGGTAAATAATTACATCTAGGAGTTCAGGAGTTTTGTGTAGCGAGGGTGTTCCAGCATAATATTTGCAGGGTCGCACGCAGGCGTAAAGGTCAAAGATTTGCCGCAAAGCTACGTTTAGCGATCGAATGCCGCCCCCGATTGGGGTTGTCAGCGGCCCTTTGATGGCGACTCCGTATTCTTTGATGGCGTCTAAGGAATCCTGGGGCAGATATTGGTAAGTACCGTAGACATCGCAGGCTTCGTCGCCTACATAGATTTTAAACCAGTTAATTTTTCGATCGCCACCGTAAGCCTTTTCTACCGCAGCATCCATGACTTTCTGGGATGCAGGCCACAAGTCAACGCCGGTACCGTCGCCGCGGATGAAGGGAATAATCGGGTCATTAGGGACGATCGGCGAACCGTCTTTGAAAGTAATTTTAGAACCTGTTGTTGGGGCTACAATCTTTTCGTACATATTTTAACAGCGCGGATAGCAATGTTCCCTATTTTGCCACGATTATCTGCCTAAACCTCAACCCATCCTAAATATTTGTATAAATTTAAGTTGGATTTTTGGGAGAGCGGCTGCCCGTCACTGTGACTTTTGGGCGATCGTAAATTTCAAAGTAACTTTAAAAAAGTAGCAAACATAGCAGAAGTTTCTATCAAATATGCCTGTCTCTCTTTCAGCCCTAATGTTGAGAAGATGCTGGAAGCGAGTCAGTGGATTGTAGATTGTAGATTGTAGATTTTAGATTTACTCCAAAGATTCATCTGGGAGCTTGAACTATGGTCTAAAACTTGGGCCCGCTCACGACTCCTGTAGCAAACTTGTATTCGTTTTTGGGCGGGGTCAAAATGGTTATTGTCGCCGCAGATGAACGCGAATCAACGCAGATTATTTTCACAAAATTTGCATTTATTTGCGATATTTTTCCTTCTGCATATTCTTTTTGATAACCCACAAAATAAACCAAATGACAATACTCACCACAACTATTTTGGAAACCGGATCCAGATACTCCTCTACAAGTCGATAATTTTCCCCGAGTTTAAATCCGGCAAAAGTCAGGAAACTCACCCACAAAAGAGTGCCGCCTGTTGAGTAGAGTAAAAAAGGAATTAAAGGCATATTGTTGATGCCAGCGGGCAGGGAAATCAGGGTGCGAACTCCCGGTACGAGGCGACACAAAAACACGGCTTTGTTGCCGTGTCTGTTAAACCATCTATTCGCTTTGTCAATATCGGCGCCCGATACAGTGATCCACTTGCCGTATTTGTCGGCTAAATTCCTCAAGCGTTCTTCGCTCAATAATTTACCGGCATAGTACCAGGGAAGTGCCCCCAGAACTGTACCGATTACTCCTGCTGCGATCGCCGGTGGAAACTCCATTCCGCCCTTAAATACCGTGAATCCTGCCAGCGGCATAATCAATTCTGAGGGTATGGGCGGGAAAAGATTTTCTAAAAACATCAACAGCCCAATTCCGAGATAGCCCATCGACTGCATTGTGTTAGTTATCCATTCAACCATTTTGATTCCATAGGTAATATGTACTTTGTATTTTTCTCGTTTTTGCTTCCAGGCAGAGCCTGGGAAGGCATATCTAGAGGCTCTGCCTCGACTCCAAATACAGGAGGCAGAGCCTCGTGGTATTCATTCACAGGCAGAACCCGGGAATGATAAACGAGAATATTCCCAGGCAGAACCCGGGAACGAAAAACGATGATTAAGTGCCCGAAGTCCAAGAGTTTGTGTACTCAATTTGTTCAGCCGTCAAAGTATCAATGTGAATACCCATTGCTTCCAATTTGAGACGGGCAATTTCTTTGTCAACTTCCACGGGGATTGAGTGAATACCAGGCTCTAGTTTGCCTTTGTTCGCAACCAGATATTCGCAGGCTAAAGCTTGGTTAGCAAAGCTCATATCCATCACGGCGCTGGGGTGTCCTTCCGCTGCTGCCAAGTTGATCAAACGACCTTCACCCAACACAATAATCGACTTGCCATTATTGAGGTGATATTCTTGAGTGAAAGACCGGACCGTTTTCACGTCGGTGCTTTTTGCGCCGAGGGATTTGAGGTCAATCTCAATGTCGAAGTGACCGGAATTGCAAACAATTGCGCCGTCTTTCATGCTCTCGAAATGTTCGGCACGAATGACGTGTTTGTTGCCGGTAACGGTAATGAATATATCTCCGACTGTTGCGGCTTCGTCCATCGGCATGACGCGGAAACCGTCCATCACTGCTTCGATCGCCCGAATGGGATCGATTTCGGTGACAATTACGTTAGCACCCATACCGCGGGCGCGCAGTGCCGTGCCTTTGCCGCACCAACCGTAACCTGCAACCACAATATTTTTACCGGCTAACAAAATATTGGTAGCGCGGATAATGCCGTCTAGGGTAGATTGACCGGTGCCGTAGCGGTTGTCAAAGAAGTGCTTGGTGTCGGCGTCGTTGACGTTCATTGCGGGGAAAGTCAGCACGCCGTCTTTCAACATGGCCCGCAGGCGCACGATGCCTGTGGTAGTTTCTTCGGTAGTTCCGATTAAGTCGGAAATTTGGTTCGGGCGGTGCTGGATCAGTGCGGCTACCACGTCGCTGCCGTCGTCGATGATAATATTGGGGCGGTGGTCTAGGGCTGTGTAGACGTGACGTTCGTAGGTAGCGGCGTCTTCTCCTTTGAGGGCGAAGACGGAAATGCCGTAGTCTTGAACTAAGCAAGCCGCTACGTCATCTTGAGTGCTCAAGGGGTTGCTGGCGATCAGTACGGCGTCGCCACCGCCGAGTTTGATGGCGATCGCCAAATGAGCGGTTTCTGTGGTTACGTGGCAGCAAGCAGCCAAGCGAATGCCAGCGAAAGGCTTTTCTTTAGCGAAGCGTTCTTGAATTTGCCGCAAAACGGGCATTTCCCGGCCGGCCCACTCGATGCGTTGCTTTCCCAAGGGGGCGAGGGACAAGTCTTTGACTTCGTGTTTAATCTTGACGGATGTAGCAACCATGTATGTTATTTCTCAGAAATCATCAAACTTTGTTAGTTTTAGCAGATTAAGTCATCGGCGGGCAAGTGCTGTGATTTTACTCGATCGGGGTCGGCGCTGCTAATCTTAAATTTTGATTGTGTTTTAATGATTAGCGAACGAGTCGATGGAGTCACCCCCACAGTGAGAGTCAAACATTCATGTCGGCCGATCGATCTCAATTTTTGGTTTTAGCGTCGCATTATTGAATTATTTGACACTCTCATTTGGGCTGCTGGCAGTTTGAACACCTGCGTGATTGCGTTCCCAGCTTGGCGTCCGGCAGATATCATTGGTTTGTTATGACTTGGTTGAGTAGGGATTAGTTTAGCGTTCCCAGACATCTTCAAATACTTTTTAGGTAAAATATTGTTGCTGTTGCACGAATCGTTTCAATGCGGCGATCGGATAATTGTAGAAGGCTTTGAAGGTACTGTGGAAAAGATTTTGCTGCGTTCAACTCAAATTATTAGCGATCGGGGAGAGCCAGTTATCGTACCGAAGGCGATCGTAATTTACCAATTCAGTGCCGGTACTAACAACCATTACCCACCAGCCCACCAACCTGCGTTTAATTTTAGCCTACAAGCTCGGCCTTCCTGAACAATTGAAACCTTGGTTAAAGCTATTTCCGAAGTCGAAGGCGTTTTGTCCCAAACAACTCCAGAAGTTGAGAGTTTAGGCATTAACCAAGATTATTTGCATCTTATTTTCTCCTATTGGAAGCTGCAGGAACAAGCACAGGTGCAACGGACAAAAACTGTGGTAGTGGAGGCGATTAAAGTAGCGTGCGTCTGGGGGAACCTTAAAATTATTCAACCCGTAGCGGTGGCTTTGTACGATCGAACCCTTTACCGTGAGTGAGTTTGGAATTTTGAGTTGGGAGAGGGAGAGAGTGGGAGAAAGCGAGAGTGGGATAGTCGGAGAGTGGGAAAAATCCTGTTTCTCCTGTCGGACTTCTTCACTTTTGACTTGTGCCATCCCCCTCCATCCGTTAAATCCATTAAATCCCGTACACTGCTGCGTGGCCGAACGTCCCTCTGACTTCTCCCTTCTGACTTTTCAAATCAAGCAAAAGGCGAGCCTATTTCTCATTAGCACGCCTCCAAATAGAACTTTATTTTGTTGTCAAACGTAATTGATGAGATTGTTCCGGTTGAAACAAATCATGAAGTCGTCTTGCTAGCGCGGCGACGGCGTGCTGCAACCAAGCCACCCAAACCGAGAGCCAAACCAGTCATTGTCATCGGTTCTGGAACTGCTTCTGCGCTCACTGCGAAGTCTTGGAAGTCTGCGTCGTTGTTGTTACCACGATCGTCGAAGGAGATTAGCGTGCCTCCATTAAACAGAGAACCTGTGCCGTTGGTAAATTGTCCAGCAGCTTGGAAGACGTTCGTGGTTTCTTTGCCAAGTGCGTCCCACAGTTGCGATTGCGCCCCAAACACCGCTTGCTGGTTGCCACTGTTCAAGGCTGAGGTTGAGTAGACACTGCCACCCCAGTCACTGTCGAGCCCCAAAGTGTAAACTTGATTTGCCAGGAATGTGAATACTACCGAGCCAGAACCCAAGACTGTATTGCCCAGAGTTCCTTTCCATTCGTTGTCCCAGTAGTTGTCTGAGGATTTAGTTTCCGAAAACAGCGTGCTAACTAGAGAGACCGCCGAGTCCTTCACACTGTAGACTCCCAAAGAGGATTGGTACATTCCGTGAGATTCTTTGAAGTTAAACTTGACGCTTGTATCTTGGGTGAATGTGATGCCGTTGGTGCCAAAGGAGAAGGCTTGAGCTGGAGCTCCGGCGCCAAACAGAGCTGTGGCGGCTGCGGTAGCTGTTAGGGCGGATAAGAGTTTGGTATTCATAACCTGTTCCTTTTGTGCGAGGGTCTTAATATTTTCATTATGCGATACTTTCTTTGTATTTGGTTCACTTTAGGTAAAGTTTGACATATTCTTTATCAAGCCTTTACATAACCTTCACAAATGCTGTCTCTCGCATCTATCAGCAGGCGATCGCTCCCTACAAATAGCCACTAAATAATTATAAAGAGTGTGGATGGAAACCTTGCAGTCACTGGCCTGGGAGCGCGGAGTAGCGCAACTGATTTGGAGCTGACCTATGCTAATTTTTTATTTAATTCTCAAGTCTAAATCCTGAAGAGCAAACACTTAAGTATAAATACGGTAATATCTGTACGTACTGACAGTTAAAGAAGTTTTATATTAACCAGAAACTGGGAATATTTGTTTTTTGGGACTTTTGTAGGGGAGTTAAAGTAGTTTATCTATCGGGTAAAGTACGTACAAACTGCGATCTTTGGATTTACGTGTTTTGGTTGAATTAAGTAGATACGGTCGTGAGATATCCCAAAGATGCGAAGGGGATGCAATTTCCGCAGACTGAAGCAGTAAAAGATCGGATTGCCCCTCAACAAAGATTGTATAGAGAAGCTCTCGCCCCGTCTTTGCTCCCGATCGCCCCAATCAAAAAAGACCGCTGTAGCGTTCCTCTGCCCAAGGTTCCCCCCGCTGGTGGTAGCCGTTGCGTTCCCAAAAACCGAGTTCTTCGGTTTCTGTAAATTCCAAGCCGTTAATCCATTTAGCGCTTTTCCAAGCGTACAAGTGGGGAACTACGAGCCGCATTGGGCCGCCGTGGTCTGCTGACAGAGGTTCGCCGAAGACGGTGTGGGCGAAAAAGTTTTCTTCTCGGAGGAAGTCGGCGATCGCAATGTTGGTAGTATAGCCGCCGTAGCAGTGTTCCATGACGTGCAGAGCTTTTGGATCGACTTCTATATAGTTCATAAAATCTGTGACTTTGACTCCCGTCCACTGCACATCGAGTTTTGACCACCGGGTGACGCAGTGAAAATCCGCCGTAAAGTTACTTTGGGGCATGGCCTGGAAGTCCGACCAAGTGAAGGTTTTTGGTTTTGCTAATCCCCAGACTTTAAATTCCCAACTCTCAATACTGACCGAGGGTGTATCGCCGTAGGTCAGCACAGGAAAGCCGTTGGCGAGGTATTGACCTGGGGGGACGCGATCGAGGTTTTCTGATTCTGGCTTGCGAAAAAATTTGCCCAGCATTGATTCACGCTCTACAGTAACTGCCTGCAATCCTGAGTATAACTTGCAGAGATGGGCGCATCGCTATTCGTCTCCAGGTAGAAAGCTTTCATCACTTCTGCCGAAATAAAATCCCCCTATCATGCTAGATGCCCGCCTAATTCTGCCTTCGGAGAGAGGAGAAGCTAAAAATTTTTAAAATTTATCACCCCAGCGTATGAATTACCTAATCCTAAATTTTATCGTAATTAATGGTGCATTTCCGAATCTTTGATGTATTGTTACAATATGCTCAGATGCCATATGTAAAAAAAATTGATGGGGTAAAAATCATGATCGCAAGTTGCTTGATTCCGTTGACGGTATGCTTGATTGCTTGGTGGGTGACTGCCGGGACTGACAACAGAACGCTAGACGGAATTCCGGCTCCCATAGCTGCAATTATTGGAGTGTGTTCGTTAATTTGGTTGCTGGCGGTGTGTCCTTGGCCTGTTGAACTCGCTCTAGTTTTGGCCGTGGTGGTTTTCGGCAAAGCTTATTTGCAAAAAATTTTGAAAGTCGGCTGAATTTTCAGGGCTAGCGCTCCTATGATTTGCGGGGGCGCGATCGAGTGCTGCTACTTGGTTAAATAGTTAAATAAAATTTTTCGCGATTTGTCTGGCTAGGTTCTCGGAGGAGGTCGCAAAGACGGAATCAACCCCAGAACTGGTGAAATTCAATTTATATATTTCAGTTAAAAATTAGAGCATAAAGATTGACAGAGAAACCCGGTTTATCTTAGATAAACCGAGTTGGTGAGGTTATGAAATTTTCACACATCCCGCAATAATTGCTTAGGACTTAGACACTCGGCACCCAAGAAACCGGGTTTCTGAGTCTACGAGTTTTGCTGTACGTGCGTAAAATAGCGAACTGTTAAATTGGCAAGCGACTGATATCTTTATTAGAACCAACTACTACCATCGCGTCGCCCTTTTTCAAGCGTTCACTTGGTTGCGGATTGATCTCGAACTTGTCGGCGCGACCGACTGCTAGCAAGTTCAAACCATACTTGCGCCGGAGCTCCAATTCCGAGATGGTTTTACCGTCAAACTTTTCAGGAACGAGCACCTCAACGATGCTGTGATCTGGGTCGAGGTCAAACCGTTCTAAAATGCTGGGCTGTGTAAGAATCCGGGCCAAAGAGCAGCCCATTTCTCGTTCTGGAAAAACTACATGATCTGCACCCACTTTTTTCAACAGTTTTAAGTGAGTTTCCGAAGAAGCTTTGGCTATTACGTGACTTACCCCGCCTTCCTTAAGATTTAGGGTGGTGGTAATGCTTTCTGCTAGGTAATTGCCGATCGCAACAATCACTGTTTCAAATTCAAATATACCGGCTTCCCCAAGAGCGCTAGGCTCAGTAGAATCTAACTGCACAACGTGAGCAGCAATGCGCTCGGTCAAAGCTTGAGTTACTTTTTTTTCATCGGTGTCAACTCCCAAGACTTCGTAACCCAAGCCGTGCAGAGTCGAACAAACAGCTTTGCCGAAGCGTCCCAAACCAATAACTGCAAACTGCTTGTTGTCGGCGCGCAAAGTGCGAAAAAAATTCAAAGATGACAGGTTCACTAAATTTCCAGCGCTGAGCGTCTTGCTGTTTAAATTTTAGCAGAGACAGCGCCGCCTCCTTTTGATTTTTGGGTAAGTAGTAAAAGTTGATTTGGGTTGTCACCCATTGTTTAGATTATCAGCAACGAGACAGGATTTTTTTATCCCACTAACAAACTTTCCTCAGCATACTTAAAAGACCTGGGTTTTGGGTCGCCGAATCCAGCACTTATCAGCAGCAGCACTCCAACCCGACCTATGTACATTGTAGCAATCAAAATTAACTTACCGATCGCTGAAAGCGTGGGTGTAATCCCAGTGGAAAGCCCGACTGTGCCAAAAGCTGAAACTGCTTCAAACAGCACTGCGATAAATTCTACTTGGGGATTGGTCAGCTCGATTAAAATTGCAGATGTGAACGCGACCAACAGGGAACCGAAGACTACGCTAATGGTTTTCAGAATCATTGCTGGCGGGATTTGACGCTGATAGCACTCCACATCTTCCTGGCCTTCGATAACTGCTGTGGTACAGCAAAACAATATCCTAAAAGTTGTGGTTTTGATTCCGCCGCCGGTGCTGCCAGGACTGGCGCCGATAAACATCAGCGCTATAGTCAGAAATAGCGAGGCTTCGGTCATTTGGCCAATGCTAATTGTATTGAACCCTGCCGTGCGGGGAGTAACAGATTGAAACCAAGCTGCCATCAGCTTTTGAGGAAAATTTAGAGAGCCGAAAGTGTCTGGGTTGTCGTATTCCAGCACCAAAAAGGCTAGCGTTCCTAAAATTAAAAGGACAGCCGTTGTAGTGGTAACAACTTTGAAGTTCAGGGAAAAAACTGTGCAGATAGGGCTTTTGTTGAAGCGATCGCGCAGCCACAGGTACATTTCCATAATTACTTGATAGCCGATTCCCCCAAATATGATTAAACCGCTGACTGTGAAGTTAACCATAGGCGAACTGATGTAGCCGATCAAATTATCTGAGTAGATGCTAAAACCCGCGTTGTTAAAGGAATTAACGCTGTGAAATATAGCAGACCACACACCCTGTTTAAATCCGTATTGGGGGACGAAAACCGTCATCAGCAAAAACACTCCTGTTAATTCAAACAAAAGCGTTGTTGCTAGAATTGACTGCACGAGTTGTACTACGCCGGCTAGTCCAGATTTGTCGAGAGATTGTTGCAGGGCAATTTTGTCTTTCAAACCAAAGCGACGGCCCAATAACAGCAGCAAGAAGGTCGTGGCTGTCATGTAGCCCAAGCCTCCTATTTGCACCAGTAAAACTAGGCACAGTTGCCCCCAAAAAGAGTAATATTTTCCGACATCCACAACCGACAAGCCCGTGACGCAGACAGCGGAAGTAGAGGTAAAGAGTGCTGTTATTGGATCGCTCCAAGTTCCATCAATTGTGGAAAAGGGCATCATCAGTAATAAAGCACCTGTGAGGATGACAGCGAGAAAGCCCAAAGCAATGGTTCGCGAGACAGTCATTCGATTTTAGATTTGAGATTTAGATTTGAGATTTGAGAGGGAACCACAAATCGATTTTAGATTTGAGGTTTTAGAGAGAGCCCACAAATCGATCCTCGGGCTTCAAATAAGGACATCTCTGTCTGGCCAGTGCTTGCGGTCGATCGAACTCAATCGCCAAATTCTATGACAACAGCGGGAAAATAACGGTAGAATTCCTTTAATAACTTGCGATCCGGCGATGACATCAACACTTTACCAGCAAATTCAGCAACTTTACGACGCTTCTAGCGGTTTGTGGGAGCAGGTGTGGGGCGAACATATGCACCACGGTTACTACGGCCCGGATGGCAATTTGAAAAAAGAGCGCCGACAGGCTCAGATAGATTTGATAGAAGAACTGCTGGCTTGGGCTGGAGTACCGTCAGAGAAGGCACTGGGTGAATCTTACCGCATTCTCGATGTCGGTTGCGGGATCGGGGGCAGCACGCTGTATTTGACCGAAAAGTTTAGTTCGATCGCTCAAAATAATTTAAAGTTGGATGGCGAGGTCGATCGAGAGCGTAGCCGATCGCCCGAACTAAACAAAACGGGCGCTAGCGTTACAGCGACCGGGATTACTCTGAGTCCGGTACAGGCCAACAGAGCGACCGAACGCGCTAAAATTGCCGATGCTCAAAGCAATGTGAATTTTTTGGTAGCCGATGCTTTGAATATGCCTTTTCCTGACGAGTCATTCGACTTGGTTTGGTCGCTCGAAAGTGGCGAACATATGCCCGACAAAATTAAGTTTTTGCAGGAATGCTGTCGCGTACTCAAACCGGGAGGAACTTTGATTTTGGCAACTTGGTGTCACCGCCCGCTGGGAGAAACGGCGGGTGAATTAACTGATGAAGAGAGAAAGCAATTGGCAGAAATTTACCGGGTTTATGCTTTGCCTTATGTGATTTCTTTGCCGGAATATGAGGAAATTGTCCGCAGTTTGCCTTTGACAAATATTCGCACCGCTGATTGGTCAAAAGCTGTTGCTCCTTTTTGGGATGTGGTGATCGATTCTGCTTTGACTCCGAGCGCGATTTGGGGTTTGCTAACGAGCGGTTGGACGACTATTCAAGCAGCACTTGCTCTCGGATTGATGAGCCGTGGATATCAGAGCGGGTTGATTCGTTTTGGGCTGATTTGTGCTGTAAAATAACAGGCATATATCAGAGAAGTTTTGAGTCTTCAGTTGATGAGTAAGGTGCGTATTACGCACCCTATAGAATATTATTTGTTTGGCGTGGGTGTGAGATTTATGGGCAATGATTCGATTGGCAAGTCTTGGATTGATAAAAATGGCTCGGCTCCGCAAAGCTGGGTGAGGGCATTTTGGGAGTTTTCTCGGCCACACACAATTGTGGGTACTAGCTTGAGTGTATTGGCGTTGTACGCGATCGCCCAAAGCACGAGGCTGTTTGTGAATCCTGTATTTGGGGCCCTAGCTTTTGCCTGGTTGGCTTGCATTTGCGGCAATATTTATATTGTGGGATTGAATCAGTTAGAAGATGTTGAAATTGATAAAATCAATAAGCCCTATTTGCCGATCGCCTCGGGAGTGTTTTCTCGGAAAACCGGGGAAGTAATTGTAATTGCCACGGGAATTATAGCAATTTTAACGGCTGTTTTACAAGGCCCGTTTTTGCTGGCTACCGTTGGCGTTAGTTTAGCGATCGGGACTGCTTATTCTCTGCCCCCAATTCGGCTGAAGCGGTTTCCTTTTTGGGCGGCGCTGTGCATTTTTACGGTGCGGGGCGCGATCGTAAATTTAGGGTTATTTTTACACTTTAATTGGGTGTTGGGTTTGGGAAGGGCGAAAAGCGCTTTTTCGGGCTGGAGTTTGGAGAGTGTGTCTTTTCGGATTCCTGCGGAAGTTTGGGTGCTCACGGTTTTTGTTGTGGTGTTTACGTTTGCGATCGCCATTTTTAAAGATATCCCCGACATGGAAGGGGACAAGGAATATAATATTACTACGTTTACAATTGAGCTGGGCAAGCCGGCCGTTTTTAATTTATCTCGCTGGGTGTTGACGGTTTGTTATTTGGGCGCGACTTTGGCGGGAGCGATGGTATTGTCTAATGTTAATTTAGTGTTTCTGGCAGTTTCTCATTTGGTGGCTTTGGGTTTGATGTGGTTTTGGAGTGCGAAAGTTGATTTGGACGATAAAATAGAAATTGCGGCATTTTATCAGTTTATCTGGAAGTTGTTTTTCTTAGAATATCTGATTTTTCCCGCAGCTTGTTTGTTGGGGTAGAAGGAAGAAGTTCGGCAACGGATTTTGTAACGGATGTAACGGATGTAACGGATGTAAGGAAGAAGGCCGTTCGGCAACGGATTGTGTAACGGATGTAACGGATTTCACTCCGATGGAAGAAGGAAGAAGGAAGGGGGAAGGAGGAAGGGGGAAGAAGGAGGAAGGAAGGAAGAGTTAACAAAATAGAAGAAGTTGGCAATTACAAGTTAGCGAACTCCCAAACAACAAAGATAACTATGGCTTCTAAAAAAAAATCGCCAAAATCTGCCTGCAAATTGGGTGCAGAAGACTCTTTAAAAATAGCTTGGGAACACCACCAAGCGGGACGTTTGTTAGAAGCTGAGAAGTTGTATCGGCAGATATTAGAAGCGCAGCCGCAATCAGCAAATGTGCTGTGTTTGTTGGGAATAGTGGCGAGACAGCAGGGAAAGATTGCAGAGGCGATCGACTTTTACGAACAGGCGATCGCCCAAAACCGCGATTTTGTAGAAGCACATTTAAATAAGGCTAATCTTTTACTGGATGTGCGCGAGTATCAAAGAGCGATCGCCAGTTACGAACAAGTAATCAAAATTCAGCCAAATTCCGCACTCGCATACAATAATTTGGGATGGATTAAACAGCAATTAGGTGAAATAGACGCGGCTATTTTAGCTTACCAAACAGCACTGCGACTAGATCCAAACCTGCACGAAACAGCGCACAATTTAGGACATTTATTTAAAGATAAAAATCAATTAAACGAGGCGATAGCTTATTACCTCCACGCTTTAAAAATAAATCCCAATTTGATATATTCCCTGATGGGCTTGGGAACTGTTTTGCAGCAGCAAGGTAAATTAGCAGAAGCTTTAAACTGCTACCAGCAAGCTGTAAAACTAGATCCAAACAATCCAGAAGCTCACAACAATGTAGGAGCATTTTTCCACGAACAAGGCAATGCAAAAGCAGCAATATCCCACTACCGACAAGCATTAAACTTAAAGCCAAACTTCGTGGAGGCTATTAACAATCTCGGACACGCTTTGGTCGATTTAGGAGACTTTCAAGAAGCTTTTTCTTGTCACAGTCGAGCCTTGGAATTGCAGCCCGACAATGCCATCGCACACCTCGAATTAGGTTTAACTTTGCTATTGTTCGGAGATTTTCAGCGCGGTTTTGCTGAATACGAGTGGCGGTGGCGCACTCCGCAACTACAACCGAGGCAATTTAAACAGCCGGTTTGGGATGGTTCGGATTTGCAGGGGAAAACTATTTTACTCCACGTCGAGCAAGGCTTTGGCGATTCTATTCAGTTTATTCGCTACGCCCCAATTCTTCGGAGCCGAGGCGCTAAAGTTATGGTGGCTTGCTATCCAGAACTGATGCGGTTGTTTGCGACAGTTCGAGGTATTGAATATTTATCAGTTAGTTTAGAGGGTTTGCCAGAATTTGACGTTCACGCACCTCTGATGAGTTTGCCGCGAATTGTGGGAACAACTCTGGAAACAGTACCGGCAAATGTTCCTTATTTATATCCGCCTGCTGAGTGCAAATTTGCGCTTTATTCTGATGCCCAATTGAAGGTAGGGATTGTTTGGGCGGGGAGTCCGCAGCGCCGGAAAGACAATCAGCGTTCTTGCAAGTTGAGCGATTTTATTCGATTTTTGGATGTTCCGGGAATAGCTTTTTATAGTTTACAAAAAAACTTGTCCGAGAGCGATCGCGCTTTGTTGCACCAACACTTAGTGCCGGATTTAACTCCGCATTTGAGCGACTTTGCTGATACCGCTTCGGCTATATCTCAACTGGATTTAGTCATTAGTGTCGATACGGCTGTGGCGCACTTAGCCGGTGCTTTAGGAAAACCGGTTTGGGTGCTGCTTTCTTTTGCTCCTGACTGGCGTTGGCTGCTGGATCGTGAAGACAATCCTTGGTATCCAACTGCGAGGCTTTTCCGCCAAAGTCAGCCGGAAAGTTGGCAAGAATTGTTTGACGAAGTACAGGTGGCTTTGAACTCTTTTGCGATCGCCAATACTGCTAGTTATTCCGAGGATTCTGCCCACAAGCAGCTTGACTTCGTTTCACTCGCCATAACTGCTAATAATACGCCCGGCCTCGATTCTGTGGCTCTCAAAAAGACAGGTGCAAGCTTGCTAGATGAGAGCAAAGAAAAAATTGTTGCTGCGAGCGAAACGTTAGGTAAGGACTCCGCAGTCCAGCCCTTGTTGGGGAGTGAGACATCGGGGGCGATCGCGACGGGTGGGGATAACCCTGTTGTTTTAGAGGATTTATTGCGACAAGCAGAACAGTTAATGGAAACAGGTGATCGGGAAGAGGCGATCGCCCTTTACGAA
This sequence comes from Microcoleus sp. Pol14D4, assembly GCF_036701245.1. Lineage (NCBI taxonomy): Bacteria > Bacillati > Cyanobacteriota > Cyanophyceae > Oscillatoriales > Microcoleaceae > Microcoleus > Microcoleus sp. Pol14D4. Next base: position 11,365 of record NZ_JAUBQM010000067.1, on the reverse strand, counting down.
CAGATTATATCTCTCGATCCAAATTGCGTTCAAGCGCGGATTAATTTTGGTTTTCTCAAACAAGAAAAGGGCGAATTGGAGGCCGCTATCCCGCATTACCGAGAAGCTTTAGCCATCGATCCAAATATTCCTCAAACAGCGTACAACTTGGCAAAGATTTTTGAGGAACAAGGTCAAGCGGAAGAGGCGATCGCACATTACGAGCAAGCTCTTGTAGCTCAACCGAATTTCGTACCCGCCCTGATTAATTTAGCCGTGGCGCTGCAAGAAAAAGGGGAACTTGTAAGGGCGATCGATCTGTACCGGCGAGCGCTGGAAATTAATCCGCATAGCTGGGAAGCTTACAACAATCTCGCAACAGTGTTGCAAGAACAGGGCAATTTAGAAGAGGCGCTGGAGTATTATCACAAAGCTCTAGAATTGCTGCCGGATTTTGTGGAAGCTATTAACAATTTAGGCCGGACGTTTCTGGAAAAAGGCGCGGTAGAAGATGCAATATCCTGCTACAGACGAGCAATTCATTTAAGTCCAAATCACGCTAGCGCTCACCTGAATTTGTCCTTGGCTTTGCTGTTGGTGGGAGATTTGGAAAATGGTCTCGCCGAATACGAGTGGCGCTGGCAAATTAAAGAATTTCACACGGGTCATTCCTGTTTTTTGGCGGGACCAGAAAATACTGTTTCGGCGAGAGAATACCGGCCGCTGTGGGACGGTTCTGATTTGGTGGGAAAGACTATTTTGCTGCACGCCGAACAAGGTTTAGGCGATTCGCTTCAGTTTATCCGCTACGCTGCGATCGTCAAAAATAAAGGCGGTAGGGTAATTGTTGGCTGTTACCCGCAATTGCACCGTTTGTTTGCAACGGTTGACGGCATTGATTTGCTAATAGTTAAAGGCGAGCCACTGCCGGAATTTGACGTGCAAGCGCCGATGTTGAGTTTGCCGTATATTATCGGTACAAAGCTGGAAACAATACCGGCAAATACTGCTTATTTATCTCCGCCTGCGGGTGCTGAATTTACGCTTCTTCCCGATCGCACTTTGAAAGTTGGCATTGTCTGGGCGGGGAATCCAAAACACCGCAAAAACAAGCAGCGTTCTTGCAGTTTAAGTCAGTTTCTGCCGCTTTTGGACGTTTCGGGGGTAAGTTTTTACAGCTTGCAGAAAGAGGTTTCCGAGGCCGATCGCGCGCTGTTGAATCAAACGCCGATCGTAGATTTGAGCCCGTATTTTGGCGATTTGGCCGATACTGCGGCTGCGATCGCCAAACTGGATTTAGTGATTAGTGTCGATACCGCTGTCGCCCATTTGGCGGGTGCTTTGGGCAAACCGGTGTGGATTTTGCTGGCGTTTTCGCCGGATTGGCGGTGGCTGCTGGAGCGCGAAGATAGTCCTTGGTATCCCACGGCGCGGCTGTTCCGGCAGCATCAGCGGGGCGACTGGGAGGAGGTTTTCGATCGGGTTGCGGAAGCTCTAGGCGCGGTTGCAGCAGCATTTGTGCCCTCGGATGCGGCGGATGCAGAGTTTCGGTTGGGCGTGGATTTGCAGCAGCAAGCCGATTTTGGCGGTGCGATCGAATGTTATGAGCGGGCGATCGCGATCGATCCTAATTACGCAGCCGCGCACAGCAATTTAGGCGTTGTCAAACAACAAGCAGGCCGGCTAACAGAGGCGATCGCGCACTACCGACAAGCCCTAGCAATTGACCGGAATTTGGCGCAAACTGCGAGCAATTTGGGCAGCGCGCTTGCGGAAGCAGGGGAGACTGAAGAGGCGATCGCACAATATGAGCGGGCGCTTTCTTTGAACCCGAATTGCGCGGAAGCGCTGATTAATTTGGGCCTGTTGCGCGAAGAGCAAGGGAATGTGGCAGAGGCTATAAGCTTCTACGAGCAAGCGATTCAAGTCAATCCTAATTGCGCGGTGGCTTATTTGAATTTGGGGATTGCTTTGGAGGCACAAGGGGAGGAAGCGGGCGCGAATTACGAACAGGCGATCGCGAATTACGAACGGGCGATCGCGATCGAGCCAAATTATGTGGAGGCCTTGCACAACTTAGCATACGCCTCGATCCGACAGGGCCAAATTGACCGCGCGATCGCATACTACGAGCGATCGACTGCACTGCAACCGGATTTAGCAGAAACTCTGATCGCTTTGGGGAGTTCCTTGCAACAGCAAGACAAGTTAGATGAGGCTCTAGCCGTTTGCCAGCAAGCGATTCAGCAATTGCCAGCCAGTGCACAGGCTCGCTGCAATCTGGGAATTGTCCTGCAGAAACAGGGCAAAATTGAAGATGCGATCGGTTGCTATCAGCAAGCTTTGAGCCTCAAACCCGACTTTCCTGAAGCTTTGAACAATCTCGGCAAAGCTTTTGAGGAAGCGGGAAAAATGGCACAGGCGATCGATTGTTACCGTCGGGCGATCGAACTCAAACCCGGTTATATCAATCCCCTCACCAATTTGGGAACTGCTTTGCACGATCGCGGCCAATTTGCAGATGCTGTCACCTGCTACAGCCAAGCAGTTAAATTCAATGTCGGCCATCCTGAATCTCACCTAAATTTAGGTTTAGCGTTGCTGCTGGCGGGAGACTTTCAACGCGGTTTTTACGAGTACGAATGGCGACTCCTAGTTAAAGAAAAACAGTTCCGCTCCCACAACTTTATTCAGCCGCTTTGGGATGGCAAAGATTTGCAGGGAAAAACTATTTTGCTTTGCCCGGAACAGGGTTTAGGCGATGCAATTCAGTTTATCCGCTACGCAGATTTAGTCAAGCAAAAAGGCGGTAGGGTAATTGTTTGGTGTTTGCCGCACTTGCAGCGCTTGTTTGCACAAGTTTCGGGAATCGATAGGTTAATAGTTAATCCAGAGGATGCGCCTGATTTTCAAGTTCAGGCGCAGCTAATGAGTTTGCCACACCTTCTGGGAACAACTTTAGAAACTATACCGGCCAAGGTTCCTTATTTAGCTCCGCCGCCCGGTTGGGAATTTAGTCTCAATCTAACTACTAATTTGAAAGTAGGGATTGTGTGGTATGGAAATCCTAACAATTCCCAAAATAAGGTGCGCTCCTTACCCCTAAATTTGTTGACAAAACTGTTAGATATTCCGGGAGCCGATTTTTACAGTTTGCAACAGGAAATGACAGCAGAAGATCGCGCTTTGTTAGAGCAAATGCCTGTAACAGATTTAAGCTCTTATTTGCACGACTTGGCGGATACTGCGGCGGCAATTTCGGCTCTGGATTTAGTGATCTCTGTAGATACTTGTGTGGCACACTTGGCTGGTGCTTTGGGCAAACCAGTGTGGATTTTGCTCTGTTTTGTGCCGGATTGGCGGTGGATGTTGCAACGCGAGGATAGTCCTTGGTATCCGACGGCGCGGCTGTTTCGCCAGTCAACAGCGGGAGATTGGGAAGGAGTTTTAGAAGAAGCAGCTTTGGCGCTGAAAGAAAGAATTTGTCAGCATCAAAAAGCTCTACCGCCAATAGAAGCTCAGGCCAATATTCACTTATATCAAAAACAGTTCAATCAGGGAAATATTCTCAAGTCGCAAGGAAAATTTGCCGAGGCGATCGCTTATTTTAAAAATGCTTTGGTTTTGCAGCCGAGTTCGATAGAGGCTACTACTAATTTGGCAGTGACGCTGCACCAAACAGGCGATTTAGCCGAAGCTGCCACCTATTATCAGCGCGCGATCGAAATAGATCCAAACTGCGCTCAATCCCACAATAACTTGGGTATTTTGCTGCAAGATCAAGGCAATATAATGGCTGCTATATCTTGCTTTCAAAAGGCGATCGCCCTGAACCCGGTTTACGTCAAAGCTCTCAACAATCTCGGCGCGATACTCCAGCAGCAGGGCGAGTTGCAGAGTGCGATCGCGTGTTTTCATCAAGCACTTTCTGTCAATTCCAATTACGTGCCCGCGCTGGTAAATTTGGGTGCGGCGATGCAAACACAATCTCAGCTAGACGAGGCTGAACGGCTTTACGAGCATGCAATAGGAGTAGAACCAAACAATCCTACAGGACACTATCACCTAGGAACGTTACGCTTGGGGGCGGGAAAAATAGAACAGGCAATTTCTAGCTTGGAACGAGCCATATCTTTGAACCCTAATTATATAGAAGCTATTAGTAACTTAGGCAGTGCAGTTGAACAATTAGGAGACGTAAATCGAGCAATTTTATGTTACAAAAAAGCCCTAGAAATTGATGTTAATTGTGTAAAAGCTCACTTCAATTTAAGCTTAGTCTTGCTGTTGACTGGGGACTTGCCGCGCGGTTTAGCAGAATACGAGTGGCGCTGGCAAACAGAACAGGCGAAAAAATTACCACGGTTGAATTTTGACCAACCAGTTTGGGACGGTTCAGATTTGAACGGACAAACTATTTTGCTCCGATCCGAACAAGGTTTGGGCGATGCCATTCAATTTGTTCGATACGCGGCAATTGTGCAGCAAAAAGGTGGTAAAGTAATCATTTCGTGCTATCAAGAACTGAAGCGTTTATTTAAGCAGATTTCTGGCATCGAACAAGTGGCGGTTCGCATGGATGAATTGCCGGCTTTCCAAGTGCAAGCACCGCTGATGAGTTTGCCTCATATTCTGGGAACAAATTTAGAAAATATACCGACAAATGTTCCTTATTTAGCTGCGCCGCCCAATTGGCAATTTTCCATAAATTCCGATCGCAATTTCAAAGTTGGGATTGCCTGGGCGGGAAGTTCAGAACATTTGAAGGATTTTCAGCGATCGAGCGATTTAAGCTATTTCCTGACATTGTTAGATATTCCAGGTGTAAGTTTTTACAGCCTTCAGAAAGACTTATCGCCTGACAATCGTACTTTGTTAACTCAAATTCCCGTGATAGATTTGAGCGACAATTTGAACGATTTTGCCGATACTGCGGCGGTGATATCGCAACTAGATTTAGTAATTTCCGTGGATACCGCTGTCGCGCACTTAGCCGGTGCTTTGGGTAAACCGATATGGATTTTGCTGTGTTTTATGCCGGATTGGCGGTGGATGTTGGAACGCGAAGATAGCCCTTGGTATCCGACGGCGCGACTGTTTCGGCAGCAAACACCGGGCGATTGGGTGGGAGTTTGCGATCGCATAAAAACAGCGTTAAAACACCTAATTTCTACTCGTTCCCAAGCTGTAGCTGGTAAGGAAGATACCGAAGCCTTGCCTCGATTTTATTTATCGCCCGCACAGGTACAATTTCACATAGCAAATGCCTTAGAAAAACAAGGTAAAAAAGCAGAGGCAGTCGCTCGTTACGAACAAGTAATTGCCGCTTCACCCAGCCACGCCGAAGCCCACAGTTATTTAGGTTATCTCAAACAGGAAAACGGGCAAATAACCGAGGCTATTTCGCACTACAAACAAGCGCTAGAAAACAATCCCAACCTGAGCGAAACAAACTTATACTTGGGTTCTGCCCTCGAAGAACAGGGAAAAGTCGCAGAGGCGATCGACTTCTACAATAAAGCAATTCAACTACGTCCCAACTCGCCAAATTGGCGCTTGAGACTAGCCTTAGCTTTGCTTTTAACTGGAAGTTTTGAGCCTGGTTTTGCGGAGTACGAATCGCGCTGGCAAACTCAACAATTGGATCGGCGCTCTTTTGAGAAACCGCTTTGGGACGGCTCTGATTTGCAGGGAAAAACAATTTTATTGCACCCTGAACAAGGTTTTGGCGATACGATACAGTTTATCCGCTACGCGCCTTTAGTTAAGCAAAAAGGCGGCCAAGTTATTGTTGCTTGTCATGTCTTGCTGAAGCATTTATTTGAAGGAATTGCAGGAGTCGATCGAGTAGGAGTCAGGCCGAGCGATTTGATAGATTTTCAAGTGCAAGCCCCCCTGCTAAGTTTGCCGCGAATTCTGGGAACGACTTTGGAAAATATACCCGCGAATATTCCTTATTTAGCTGCGCCACAGGATTTTAAATTTTCCCTAGAACCGAACAATAAACTCAAAGTAGGTATTGTGTGGGCGGGCGGCCCGCTGCACCGCAACAACCATCGGCGATCGTGTAAATTGAGCGATTTTTTGAAATTTGTAGATGTTGCGGGAGTTAGTTTTTACAGTCTTCAGAAAGATTTGTCAGGGGGCGATTCCCTACAGGATAGCTGCGTTTCACGCACTTTATTAAAGCAACACCAAATTGAAGATTTAAGCGAATATTGCGTTGATTTTGCCGACACCGCAGCAATTATTTCGCAACTCGATTTAATAATTTGCGTAGATACTTCTGTCGCGCACTTGACTGGTGCTTTGGGCAAACCCGTGTGGATTTTGCTGTCTTTTGTTCCCGATTGGCGCTGGATGCTGGAACGCGAAGATAGCCCTTGGTATCCAACTGCGCGGTTGTTTAGGCAGCAAAAAGCTGGTGATTGGGATGGAGTTTGCGATCGCATCAAAGCAGCCTTAGAACACTTAATCTCTACTCGTACCCAGGCTCAGCCTGCTAACGCAGATTCTTATGCTCCGCCTCAAATTCAACCCCCAGAAACCCCCCCACAAATTACCGGAATCGGCATTACTTGGCCTCTCAGCATCACCAGCGGCTGGGGAATTTACGGCGTGAATTTAACACTACAACTGCTGCAAAATCCCGCCTGGCAAGTTGCACTTTTAGCACCGCCATCAATCACCTCAGAATCGATGAATCCGCTGCATAAATCCTTGTTATTACCTGTAATTGAAAAGCAAAAAAGTTTTCAGGAATTAGTAGCAGCAAATTCCAACAAACAAATCAGTTGTAATTTTCCCGTACTTTACGCTTTGGGGAATAATTTAGAATCCTCTGGAGTTGACGATCAAATTACCAGCGCTTGTCAAATAGGAGTCGTATTTTTTGAAGACACGCGAATTACAGCAGAAGCACTAGAAACAGCCAAAAAATATAGCGCGATTGTCGCAGGCTCCAACTGGAATGCGGATGTTTTGAGAAGCCACGGCTTGACTAATGTGGCGATGGTACATCAAGGAATTGACCCAACAATTTTCCATCCTGCACCTAAATCTAATCTATTTGGCGATCGCTTCGTCATTTTCTCCGGCGGCAAACTGGAATATCGCAAAGGTCAAGATATTGTAATTGCCGCTTTCAAACGGTTTCGCGCCAAACATCCAGAGGCTTTGTTACTAACAACATGGCACAACTTCTGGCCTCAGTATATGCTAGGAATCGAACAAACCGGAAACGTTGCCGGACTTCCCAATATCAACCGCGATGGAAGTTTAGGAATTTCCCAATGGTTAGCGGCTAACGGTTTGCCGGTTGACTCTTTTATCGACATCGGCTTAATTCCCAATCACCTCGCCGGACAAATTTTGCGAGAAGCCGACTGCGCTGTTTTCACCAACCGCTGTGAAGGCGGCACTAATTTAGTCGCAATGGAAAGTATGGCCTGCGGAATTCCGACCATTTTATCAGCAAATACTGGTCATTTAGACTTAATTTACCATAACATTTGCTATCCTTTATCGAATCAGGGACGAGTTAAACCGACTTCTCATTTTTCCGGTGTAGAAGGTTGGGGAGAGTCTGAGGTTGCAGAAGTTGTTGAGGCTTTGGAGCAAATTTATACTAATCGCGAAGAGTCAAAAAGTCGCGGTTTAGCTGCGGCTAATTTTATGCTCAATTGGACTTGGGGCAAACAGGTTAAGCGCTTTCTTGATGTTATATCAAATTCGCTTTAACAATCAGCGAATAGAATTCGCTACTACACAAACAAAGTTGGTTTATGCTGACTAAAGAATAAACAATCAAGATTAACTTGCGATTTGTCCCAATAGCTTTTCAGCACTATTCACGCTTTCCATATCGTAAATTTCCCGGTTGTAACAAACAACTTGTGCTACCAACTTTTGATGATATTGCTGAGCTTTTGCCAACATAGAACCCTGGGAACGCCGATAATTGACAACTACTTCTCTCGTTCCCAAAAAGGGAATATTGTGCTTGTGGCAGTTAACCCAAAACTCCCAATCTTCGTAACCTTCCTTCATCTCAACTTTGTAGCCGCTGACCAAATCCAAAATAGATTTGTGATAGAGTGAAGACGGGTGAATCATGTTAAATTGCTTGATATTTTCGGAAGAATACAACTCGTAACTGGGTACTGTGCGATTTTCAGTGCCAAACATTTGATAAGAACCAAATGCTACGCAAGGTACATTTGATTTTAAACATATTTCTAAAAGGTCAGTCAAGGCGTTTTTCGCTAGGATATCATCGGCATCTAAAGGCATAATGTATTCACCGTTTGCGGCTGCTATGCCAGCATTTCTAGCACTTGAAAGCCCTTGATTTATTTGTTCTACAAGCCTAATTTGATATTGGGAATTTGTTACTATTACATTTTTGGCAACTATGCTGGTAGTATCTAAGCTGCCGTCATTGACAATGATAATTTCCCAATTTTTGTAAGTTTGGTTAATCACGCTAGTTACTGCTTCCACCAAAAAATGAGATTGATTGTAGCAGGGAATAATCACAGATACCAAAGGTCGATCTGCCAATTGTGGCGATGCTGTAACTTGTTTGACACTTTCTGATTGTAAATTATGTGCCGAATTTCTCGCAGTTTGCAAGCTATAAAAATAAATCTTGGGATGGACGATGGCTAATTGATTCAGATCGGTATTTTGATATTCATTTACTAACCTCGGATATCCCGACAAGTATTCTTGTTTAACAAAAATCAAGATATTCTGAGCGTACCAAGGCTCTACTTTGTCATTGTTCCATATTTTTTTTCTCAAGCAGTCAATAACTGCATAGCTCTTTTTCTGAAAGTAATAAACCCAATATTGTGGCCACTGTTCGTTAACGTGTTCGACGCCTCCTTGAAATGGTATCGCAGCAGAAAACAGAATCACTGGTGCTAGTTGAGTGAGAGAATTAACAAAGTTTTCGGCACAGGTAGCCGGCAAATGTTCGGCAACTTCCAGAGAAATTGCTAAGTCAAATTTTCTGTTTATTTGCAGCGGTTGCTTTAAATCGGCGGATTGGAACTGATTTAAAGGAATTTGTAAAATAGTGCGATCGACATAATCACCATCTATTCCCAAACAATCAGCAATTCCCAACTTGTGGAACGCAGCTAACCAACTTCCCGTACCGCAGCCCACATCCACCACACTTTTAGGTAAAGTGGGTTGCAGCAAGTCTAACAGCAGGGGAATAATTTCTCTAGCAGAAGTGCGAGTTCCTTCTCCGATTAATTGGTAAAAATCTCTTGTATAAGATGACTGTAGGTTTTGATTGGTTTGGCTGGCTGTTTGAGAATTAATTGTCTCTAAACTGCTAATATTGTAACCGTGCAAATGTACTGGCAACTGCCAGGAAATCTTGGGGTCGGGTTGATGTTTTACTGGCTCGACCTGGCCCCGCCAAGCAGCCCCCATAATTTGCATTGTTTGATAAATTACAGTATTCCATCCCCTTTCTTTCAAGTAATCTAACCCTTTACCAACATCTGGAGCGGTTAAATCGTGAAATAAGATTATTGCATCTTCCTCAGCCAATTTTTCGCACGCAATGGCATCATTTAACGGCCCATCACCTCCGTGTTCTCCGTCAATAAAAATTAACGACCATTTGCGGTTGAATTGAGCGGAAAATTCTTCTACTCTTTGGGGGCTGTAGCCTGGTATTAGCTCGACTGATGTTTGAACGCCCGACGCATTTAGAGCACCTTGAATTGAGTCGATTACGCTTTGTCTAATGTCCTCTCTTTCTAACAGCGGATCGACGACATCTAACTCAACTCCTGCGAGGGCTAAGTGACAAGCCGACCAGCCTAGCCAGCAGCCTATTTCTAAGGCTTTTTTACCTTTGAATTGCAGAGCTGTATTGTAAAGGATGTGTGCTTCGTCGCGATTCAAAAACCCGATGAATGGATAGCGCTTGTCTGCATACCAATTATGCGGAACTTCCCGGCGCAAATAAGGCCAGTTACTTGCATTTGGATCGGCAATAATCATATTGGGGAAATAGGAGTCAGGTATAATTATTTGGAACCCTGGCGAAACGTAATCCCCTGGTTGTAATAAATTATTTTTGCTAAGTTCAGGTTGTTGGTAAGTCATTTTTGGTTCTTGAAAGATTGGTATTGCTTCCTGTTTTTTAGGTTGATAACGGACACTAATTTCCAGTAGATCGCCGTCAGTTGCCATCAATTGTACTCGGTCAAACTGCTGGCGACCAGCTAAATGCAAAATGCCGATCGCCTCCTGCGGCAAGTACGGCTCCACAAAACAGCCTTGCTGCTTGTCCCAAACCGGAAAACCGTTGAATATCCAATTGCACCAAGCTGGGAGCATTTCAGTGAGATTGAACAATTCGCCACTGTAAACAGCGAGGTTCAGGGCAAATTGGTCTGTCATGACACAGCCGGATCTCTGCAATCCTTGATGGAGTTTTTCCGCCCATATGTCCCAGTGCAAAGCATCTTTTCTGAGGGCGAAAACTCCGGCATTTAATATCGGATAACTGTAGAATTTCTTAGCAATTTCTTCACCAAAGTTAGCTTCATATTGTTGATAAACCCACTGCCAAAACTGAGGAAGTTGTCCGTACTGCTGCAAGCTCGCCCTGTGAACTTCGGGAATAATTGCCAGCCCCCGGCGCGATGCTCCTGCAACCAACAAATTAATTGCTCTCCAGTCTTGAACCCAAGCATCCGCATCAATCCAAAGGTATATATCAAAATTGGGAAAGTATTTTCGCAAACAAGGTCTAACTAATAGTCCTTTTAAATGTTCGGGAGATTCATTTCTGCCAGGAAAGTCAAAGTCCCAATCCGGCTTTTGAATGATATTAACTTGTGTTTCCAGCCACTGCAACTGTTCGGGAGTGCAGCCGAGATCGAAAAAGCCGATCGCCAAATTTTCACCCTCTGGCTTTTCCCGCACCGATAAAATAGTGCCTCGCACCAATTCAAAGTAATTTGCATCGGCGGCTGTGATGATGATAATCTGCATAAGTAGCGGGTGGGGGCGGGTTTATTTAACCTGTTTGCACCGTTGAGGGCAATGGGTGAACCCGCCCCTTGTATCTTAAAAGAGTGAGCTAGCCGATCGCCACGTCATTGATTCGATCATACCGACAATCAGGCGATTGAGCCGACAATCAGGCGATTGAGCCGATCATCAGGCGATTGAGCCGATCATCAGGCGATTGAGCCGACAATCAGGCGATTGAGCCGACAATCAGGCGATTGAGCCGACAATCAGGCGATTGAGCCGACAATCAGGCGATCGAGCCGATCATCAGGCGATCGTACCGACAAGCAAAGTAAATCTAAAGAAACAAGGAAAGTTTCGTACAAATGGTTCTGTA